>NZ_ANBF01000088.1 GCF_000341025.1 Nocardiopsis salina YIM 90010
AGACGATGGCCTGCCTGCGCGAGCTCTACCGCGAGGGAGACCGGCCCGGCACACACGACCCCCTCACCTCGCTGGACGAACGGGTCACCTTCATCGCACACAGGATGTCGGCGCTGTTGCGGGCGGGCGCGGAACTCGCCGGCCTCACCCGGGCGGGTCGGTGAGAGCCTCACGCATGACACGGAACTTCGACTCGGTCTCGGCGAGTTCGGCGTCGGGGTCGGAACCGGCGACGATGCCGCCCCCTGCGAACAGGCGTGCTTTGCGGCCCTCCACACGTGCGCAGCGCAGGGCGATACCCCACTCGGCGTTGCCCGCGCCGTCGACCCAGCCGACCGGGCCGGCGTAACCGCCGCGGTCCATCCCCTCGACCTCGGCGATCAGGCGCATCGCCGTCTCCGTCGGAGTGCCTCCCACCGCGGCCGTGGGGTGCAGGGCTGCCACGGCGTCCAGGGACGAGACCCCGTCGGCGAGCCGGGCGCGCACGGGCGTGGCCAGGTGCTGCACGTTGGCCAACCGCAGCAGGTGCGGCGTACCGGGCACGTCGAGCTCCTCGGCCAGCGGGCCCAGGGCGGTGCGTAGCGACTCCACGGCCAGGTGGTGTTCGCGGTCGTCCTTGGCCGAGGCCATGAGGTCCTCGCCCAGGGACCGGTCGTCCTCCTCGTCGTCGCCGCGCGGACGTGTGCCGGCCAACACCAAGGAGGTCAGGCGGTCGCCTTCACGGCGCAACAGCAGCTCGGGGGTGGCTCCGACCATGCCGTCCACGGAGAAGGTGAAGCAGCTCGGGAAACGGCGGCGTAGGCGTCCCAGGAGCACCCGGACGTCGATGGGCCCGTCGGTGACTGCGACCGAGTCGCGGGCCAGCACCGCCTTGTCGAGGTGGCCTTCGCGGATGCGGGAGACGGTGTGCGCGACCGCGCTCTTCCACTGCTCCGGCGTCAGCGAGCCGTCCTGCCACGTGACCGGCCCCACGGGGCGGGCGGGGGAACGGTCGTGGGTGAGCTCGGGCGGGTGGGTGCCCGGGCGGTCGCTGACTGTGGTCAGCCAGGTGCGGCCGTCCTTGCGCCCCACGAGCACCCGCGGGACCACCAGCGCCGTTCCGGGCGAGGCCGGCGCGAAGGCGAACGTGCCGAAGGTGACCGGTCCGGTCCCGGGCAGGCCGACCTCGTCACGGACGTCTGCGCCGGCCACCAGCTCCTCGATCCAGCGGGCGGCCTCGGAGAAGCGTGCGGTGTCCACGGGGGAGGTGCCATCGGGGGAGGGGGCCAGGTCCAGACGCACCGCTTCGCCCCAGCCCACGAGGCCGTCGTCCCCGGAGAGCCAGGCCAGGGGCGCCCCGGCGGGCAGGTGATGCACCAGACTCTCGGCGCTGCTGCGCAGTTCGACGGTGCGGACGACGAGCTCGGGTGGGGTCAGGGCGGAGTTCACGGCACCCGAGTCTAGGACGTCGTTCGGGAGGGTGTGTCCGATTCGGCCGTGGCCCGAGGTGCGTGCGCGCCGGTCGGCCGTGCTTCCGCGGTGAGCTGCGCGAGAGGCCCGGTTGACCCCCCGTAGGGGCACCAGTACCCGGCACCCCCGCGGTTGCGTGGATCGTGTGCCATGAGCAAAGATCTCCGATGCCGTGGCCGTGCGACGTTGTCCACATCAAATCTGAATCGATGCTGAATCTTGACATCTTGTCCTACTCTGGAGCGCGGTGTGGCGCCTTGCGGACGGCGGCATGCGAGACCACCTCTCGGAGGAGACGTTCTTATGGGTTCTGTGGCACGGTCGTCCATGGCCTCGCCGCGCATCATGACGCGGTGGGGTGCGGCAGGCGCTNGGGGGCGACGGCCCCGAGGGCACCTCCGGCGACCAGGCGGCCCCCTCCGCGATGTGTGAGGCGGGGCAGGACAAGCGCGACATGCGCGGCGCCTGGCTGACCACCGTGCGCAACATCGACTGGCCCTCCGAGCCCGGACTGTCGGAGCAGGAGCAGAAGGAGGAGCTCGACGCCTGGCTCGACGACGCCGTCGACATGAACCTCAACTCCGTGTTCCTGCACGCGCGCCCCACCGCCGACGCCGTCTACGACTCCGACATGGAGCCCTGGGCGCGCTACCTCACCGGTGAACAGGGCGGGGACCCCGGTTACGATCCGCTCGAGTACGCCGTCGAGCAGGCGCACGAGCGCGGCCTGGAGATGCACGCCTGGTTCAACCCCTACCGGATCGGGCTCCTCGAGCCGGATCTGGAGAACCTCACCGACGACCACCCGGTCAGCCAGAACCCGGAGTGGCTCGTCGAGCACGGCAACGAGGCCTACGTCGACCCCGGCAACCCCGAGGTCCGCGAGTGGGTCACCGACGTGATCATGGACGTCGTCGAACGCTACGACGTCGACGGGATGCACTTCGACGACTTCTTCTACCCCTACCCCGTCGAGGGTGAGGAGTTCGGCGACGACGCCATGTGGGAGGCCCACGGCGGCGACTTCGATCAGCGCGAGGACTGGCGCCGGGACAACGTCGACCAGCTCATGCGCGACGTGCACGGCCAGATCCAGGAGACCAAGCCCTGGGTGAGCTTCGGTGTCTCCCCGTTCGGCATCTGGCGCAACGACTCCACCGACGACAGCGGATCGCCCAGCTCCGGCCTGCAGTCCTACGACGACCAGTTCGCCGACACCCGGACCTGGATCGAAGAGGGCACCATCGACTACGTCGCCCCGCAGCTGTACTGGGAGCGCGGATTCGAGACCGCCGACTACGAGCAGATGACCGACTGGTGGGCGAACGAGGTCGAGGGCACCGGTGTCGACCTCTACATCGGCCAGGGCGCCTACCGCCTGGGCAGTGACGACTGGAGCGACGACGACGCCCTGAGCGCCCAGCTCGACTACTCCGCCGAGAACGAGCAGGTCGTCGGCGACATCTACTTCTCCATCAAGGACATGCGCGAGAACGAGGCCGCCGTCGACGAGCTTCTGAACTCCCACTACGACCGGCCGGCACTGCCCCCGCAGGTGGACTCGGGCCAGGACGCCCCCCAGGTCGGCGCCGTCCAGGGTCTGGACGCCTCCGTCGAGGACGGCACCGCCCAGGTGAGCTGGGACGCGGACGAGGACGCCCGCTTCTACGCCGTCTACCGCCTGGCGGAGGACGCCGTAGAGTCCGTGGCCGGCGGTGACCCCGAGGAGCAGTGCGCCGCCCTCACCCAGGAGAACCTGGTCGAGGTCACCGGTCGGACCGGGGTGACCGACGGGGGCGCCGACGGCGAGACCGCCGGTTACGTCGTCACTGCGCTCGACGACCACCGGGCCGAGGGGCCGGTCGGAGAGGTCGTGGACGTGCGCGGCTGACCACCCGCGAGCCCGGATTCCTGTAGGTCCGCATGGAGGGGCCGCACCCATCGGCGCAGGGTGCGGCCCCTCCCGTCGTGCGCGGACCGTGGAACAGGGCCCTCGCCTTTTTGTCGCATCTGCCAGCTATCAGAACTGAAGGTGCCGCAGTTGCTGGAGAATCCGTCTGTATCCCTCGCACCTGCGGAAGATAAGGTTGGCTCCATGCCGACATTCCGGATCAGTGAGGCCGCCGATCTCCTCGGCGTCAGCGCCGACACCGTCCGCCGCTGGGTCGATTCCGGGCGCCTGCCCGCCGATCGGGGCGAGAGCGGGCACCGCGTGCTCGAGGGGGCCGACCTGGCCGCGTTCATGAGCTCGGGCGAGGACGAGGACCCCGCGCGCCGTACCTCCTCGGCCCGCAACCGCTTCCGCGGCCTGGTCACGCATGTGGTCCGCGACCGTGTCATGGCCTCCGTGGAGATCCAGGCCGGCCCACACCGGGTCGTCTCCCTCATGAGCCGCGAGGCCGCCGACGAGCTCGGCCTGGAGGTCGGCAGCACCGCCACCGCCGTCGTCAAGTCCACCAACGTCGTCATCGAGACCACCGGAGGCCGCCATGCCTGAGACCTTCCCCCGTTCCCGCGCCGCCGGTCGGAGGCCCTCGGCCCTGAGTCTGATCGCCGCCGCCACCGGCCTCAGCCTGGCCGCCACCGCGTGCGGCGGGGGAGAGGCGGACGAGGCCGGGCGGGACCAGGAGGGCGGGAACCTCTCCGGCGAACTCGACGTCTTCGCCGCAGCCTCCCTCACCGACGTCTTCGAGAGCCTGGCCGCCGACTTCGAGGACGAGCACCCCGATGTCGACGTCGTGCTCAATTTCGCCGGCAGCAGCGAACTCGCCGTGCAGATCAACTCCGGTGCCCCCGCCGATGTCTTCGCCGCCGCCGACACCGCCACCATGGGCCAGGTCACCGACGACCTCGGTCTGGATCCGGACTGGGCGGGGGAACACGGCGAGGACGGCGCGCTCTTCGCCACCAACACCCTCCAGATCGCCGTTCCGCCCGACAACCCAGCCGGGATCGAGACCTTCGACGACCTGGCCGAGGAGGGCAACGACGTGGCCTTCTGCGCCGACGAGGTCCCCTGCGGCGCCGCCACCACCGAGGCCATGGAGGCCGCCGGGACCGACGTCACCCCCGTCACCTACGAGGAGGACGTGCGCGCCGTCCTCACCAAGGTCGAGCTCGGGGAGGTCGACGCGGGCCTCGTCTACGCCACCGATGTCGTCTCCGCAGGCGACCGTGTCGAGGGCATCGACTTCCCCGAGGCCGAGGAAGCCGTCAACGACTACCCGATCGGCCTGCTCTCCGGAGCTCAGAACCCCGAGGCCGGCCAGGCCTGGATCGAACACGTGCTCGGCGGGGGCGGCGCCGAGCTCGACGCGGCAGGGTTCGGCACGCCGTGACGGCCGTTCCCCCCACACCACCGGCCGCCCCGGAACGGCGCCGACTGCGCGCCCGCTCGGGGCGGCTGCCATGGGTCCTCGTCCTGCCGGCCGTGGCCGCCGTCGCCTTCCTGGTCCTGCCCTTCGCAGGCCTGCTCATCAGCGCTCCCTGGCCCGACATGGGCGAGCGCCTGCGCGATCCCGAGGTGCTCAGCGCGCTCTGGCTCTCGTTGGCCACCGCCACCGCTGCGACCGTGGTCTCCCTGCTGCTCGGGGTGCCGCTGGCCTGGCTGCTGGCCCGCACCGAGTTCCCCGGCCGCCGCCTGGTGCGCGCCCTGGTGACCGTTCCCCTGGTCATCCCGCCCGTGGTCGGAGGTGTGGCCCTGCTTCTGGTCCTGGGCCGCAACGGAATCCTCGGGACCCACCTGGACGCCTGGTTCGGGATCACCGTCCCCTTCACCACCGCAGCCGTGGTCATGGCACAGGTGTTCGTGGCGATGCCGTTCCTGGTCATCAGCGTCGAGGGGTCCCTGCGCGGGGCGGACCGGCGCTACGAGGAGGCCGCGGCCACCCTCGGCGCGAGCCGGACCACCGTCTTCACCCGGGTCACCCTGCCCATGGTGCTGCCGGGCATCGCGGCCGGCGCCGTGCTTTGCTGGGCCCGTGCGCTCGGGGAGTTCGGCGCGACCATCACCTTCGCCGGCAACTTCCCCGGAACCACACAGACGATGCCCCTGGCCGTCTACATGGCCATGCAACGCGACCCGGAGGCCGCCGTCGTGCTCAGCCTCGTGCTGCTCCTGGTGTCCCTGGCCGTCCTGGTCACCCTGCGCGAGAGGTGGGTGAACGCCTGATGGGCAGCTTCCTCGACGCCGACCTGCGGCTGAGCCGCGGCACGTTCGAACTCCACGCGGCCCTGGGAGCCGAACGCGGGGAGATCCTCGCACTGCTCGGCCCCAACGGTGCCGGGAAGTCCACCGCCCTGCGCGCTCTGGCCGGCCTGGTGCCCCTGGAGGCCGGACATGTGCGCGTGGGCGGGCGCGACGAGACCACCACGCCGGTGGAGCAGCGCCCCATCGGCATGGTCTTCCAGGACTATCTGCTGTTCCCGCACATGAGCGCCCTGGAGAACGTCGCCTTCGGGCCCCGCTGCCAGGGCGCCGACCGGGCCCAGGCGCGCGAGCGCGCCGCGGGGCTGCTCGAGCACCTGGGCCTGGCCGAGCACGCCGTTGCCCGCCCCGGGCGGCTCTCCGGGGGTCAGGCCCAGCGTGTGGCCCTGGCCCGGGCGCTGGCCGTGCAACCGCGCCTGCTGCTGCTCGACGAACCCATGGCAGCCCTGGACGCCAGTACGCGGGTGGAGGTGCGGGCCCGCCTGCGGCACTGGCTGGAGGGGTTCGACGGGACCACGGTCCTGGTCACCCACGACCCGCTGGATGCCATGGTGCTCGCCGACCGGATCGCGGTGGTCGAGGAAGGCCGCGTGGTGCAGCAGGGCACCCCCGCCGAGGTCGCCCGGCGGCCCCGCACCGCGTACGTGGCCCGGCTCGTGGGGCTCAACCTCTTCCACGGGACGGCCGAGGGGACCACGGTCACCCTGGACGCGCAGGGGGAGGCGGAGACGGTGGAGGTGCGCCTGCCCGCCCCCGCGGAGGGCCCGGCCCTGGTCGCTTTCCCGCCCCGGGCCGTGGCGCTGTACTCCGAACCCCCGCACGGCAGCCCGCGCAACGTCTGGCAGGTGCGGGTGGACGGGGTGGAACGCTTCGGAGACCAGGTCCGTGTGCACCTGGCCGGCCCGCCCGACCTGGCTGCCGATGTCAGCCCCGCCGCCGTGGCCGAACTCGGCCTGGTGCGCGGACAGGCGGTCTGGGCGGGTGTGAAGGCCGCCGAGGTGGAGTGTTACGGAGCCTGACCGGCCGCTCCGTGCCGCAGCGCGCGTTTGGCGAACGGGGTCGGGGAAAAGCTGCCCTCAACGGGATACTCGCGGCGCGGCCCGGGGACACTGTAGGGACCCGGAGACGGCGGTGAGTCCCCCTACGGCTGAGGAGGGTGTCATGTCCCTGAGAGAGCATGAACGGCGTATCCTCGCGGAGATCGAACGCAAGCTGGACGAAGAGGCGCCCGATCTCGCGGACCGACTCGACACTTTTACGGCGGGGGACCCGGACGCACCGGCCGACCCGGATCTGGGGAGCTGGAAACCCTGGGCGGCGTGCGCGGTCATCGCGGCGGTGACCGCGGGCCTGCTGGTCCTGCTGTTCCTGCTCACACCGGGGACCTCGCAGCCCGAACCGTCCGGCCAGAGCGTTCCGGGTACGGGTGAGAGCCTGCCCGCCGACGAACCGGCCGGTGAGGTCGAAGCACCGGTCGGCCCCGGATCCTGATGCGCCGCTCCGGCCGTCCCGGTCGGACACACACGCACGAGGGCCCTCCGGCACAGCGCCGGAGGGCCCTTCTCCGTGTTCACGGGGGCGTTCGTCCGTGACCGCGGCCGAGGGCCGTCGGCGCCGCTGCCGGTGAAGCGCGACTCGGCCGGGGCGAGGGTAGGAGCTCTCAGGGTGAGCCCGGCGGCGACCACGGCCGTCGCAAGGCCCTCGGCGTTCGTGCCGCACCTGTTCCCCTTCCCGGTACATGTCGGGAAACGGGTGTGGAATGCGATCAGGTGCGGTGGTGCATGCACCACCGCACCTGATCCCGGAGTGCCTCGCGGGCCCCGCTGAGTTTGACCTTTGCCCGGGTTGGCCTGGGCCGTACTCGAATGCGGCTGCCTCGGCGCTACCGAGGCCATGCCTTACGTCCGATCTTGTCGCTCATGGGGGTCGCTCGGGCGACGCCGCGGGCACCCCGCGACAAAGGCCCGCACAGGAAGAGTTGCACTGCTCCCGGTGCGGGCCTCACGTCCGGACGTGGTGCGTCACGGCAGGCCGTTGGTGAAGTCGGCGGCCAGCGGACCGGCCACCGACGAACCGCCGCCACCACCGTCGACGATCAGGGCGAAGGCGACATCACCCTTGTAACCGACCATCCACGCGTGGCTGGGCAGCTCGTCATCGTCGTCGGCGTCCTCGGCGGTGCCGTACTCGGCCGTGCCCGTCTTGCCGAAGACGTCGCCCTCGAAGTCGACGTCCTCGGCGGTGCCGTCGGTGATCACCGCGCGCATCATCGGCCTGATCGCCTCGGCGTTGGCGATGGGACGAGGCTCCGGGAGATCGTCGACCTCCGGTTCGTTGACCAGCACCGGGTGCCGCCAGGAACCGTCGGCGATGGCGGACGGCAGTGTGGCCATGTGCAGGGGCGAGGTCAGGATCTGACCCTGGCCGATGCCCTGCGAGCCCAGCATGGTCGCGCTGTCCACCGCCGGGAAGACCGGTTCGTGGGAGGTCACACCGACGTCCAGCGGCTGGTTCATCCCGAACTGCTCGGCGCTGGACTGCAGTTGCTCGCCACTGAGCCGGTCACCGAGCTCGGCCACGAGCGCGGTGTTGCAGGAGGTCGCGAAGGCCTCGGTCACCGACTGCGAACCGTACTCGGCCTCGCCCGCGTTGCGGAACGGCCACCCGCCCAGCTCGTACTCCTCGGGGCAGTTCATCGTCTCTTCCGTGGACATGCCGTTGTCGAGCAGCGCGCTGTAGCTGACGATCTTGAACGCCGACCCGGGCGGATACTGGCCCTCGAACGCACGGTTGAACCCGCCGGGCACGTTCGCGGCCGCGAGCACCTCACCCGTGGACGGGCGCATCGCCACCAACCCCGCCGGGTCGTCGGCGTCGATGATCGCGTTCGCGGCGGTGTTCTGTACGTCCATGTCGATGCTGGTGGTGATGTCCTCGCCGTCGGAGCCGTCGAGGGTCGCCACGGTGTTGTCCTCGGTGGCATCCACCGAACCCTCGCCCTGGGCCTCCTCGGCGTCGACCATCACGATGGTGGTCGCGGCCTCGCCGGCCAGATGCTCCTCGTAGGTGCGCTGAAGGCCGTCCACACCGATGGTGTCGCCGACGCTGTAGGCCGGGCCGAGCCGCTCGACGTCGTCCTCGTCGGCCTCACCGAGCGAACCCGCGAGCATCTGCAGCGACCCCGAGGCGTCGGGGCCGTCCAACCGGGTGCCGTCGGCGGCCAGGATGTGGCCGCGCTCGCCCCACACGGCGGTGCGGGCCAGGACCTCGCCCTCGCCCAGTCCGGGGTAGGCGACCTCGGGGGAGAAGTCGATCCACCACTCGCCGTCATCACGCACCAGCGGGAGTTCGCCCTCCCAGCCCCAGTCGTCGGCGTTGGTCAGCGAGACGGTCACATCGTAGGAGGCACTGCCCTCGCCGCCGTCCACGGACGGCTCACCCACGTTGACGTCGATCGAGTCCACACCCAGGCCGGCGTCGATACCGCCGAGGATCTGTGCGGCGTCGTCGCCGGTGGTGGTCTCGGCCAGGGCCTCGTAGTCCTGGGCCTCCCAGTGCGAGGCGAAGGCGGTCGTGGCCTCCTCCGGCTCGGGCAGCTGCCACACGTACCAGCCGATGCCGCCGCCGGTGAGGGCGAGTGCGAGCACGCTGGAGGCACCGATGATCAGGCCCTTGCGGGACTTGCCGCCCTTGCCCTCGGGCTCGGGGGACCCGGACGCGCCGTGGTCGGCGTCGTAGCCGTCGTAGCCGCCCCCACCGCTGCCGCCGCCGTACAGGTACTCGTAACCGTCGGAGGCCGGCGGCTGCACCGGGGCAGGGCCGCCCGGGTACGGGGTGTCGCCCTGGTACGCGGGCTGACCGCGGTAGGGGTCGTCCCAGTCGCGGCCTTCGGCGTGGCTGCCGCCGAACGAGCCGAACGAGGTNCGTGCGGGGGACCGGCAGAACCCGGGCTCCAGGCGTCCGGGTCGTGGTCATCGTAGCCGGTGGAGCCCCAGGACCCCGCTGCGCCGGCGGCGCCCGCAGGCCCCAGGCCCCAGGCGGCGGGGCCCCACTGTCCGCCGTCCTCGTCGAAGGCGTTGCGGTCGTGGCCTTCGGGGCCGCCTTCACTGTGGGCGGCACTGGTGCCCCACACGTCATGTGTGCCGTGACCGGCGTCCTCGTGCGACCCCCAGGCGTAACCGCTGTGGCGCTGGTCACCTGCGCTGCCCGTGCCCCAGCTGTCATGCGCGTCATCGGCCGGGTCCGTGCCCCACGTGTGGTCGCCGTAGGCGTTGCCGGAGTCGGAACCGTAGAGGGAGTCGTGGCGCGGGGCATCCCAGGAGCTGCCCGCGTCACCGCCTGCATCCGAACCGCCACCGCCCCACGCGCCGCGCCCGTCGTACGGGCCGCTGCCCCACGTGGATCCGGCTCCGACTGCGCCAAGGCCGCCCTCATTGCTCGCGGCACTTGTGCCCCAGGCATCACTGGGGTCACGCGCTTCGGAGCTCCAGCTGTCGTGGGCGCCGTACTGGGGCTGGTCGGGGCCCCAGTCCCATGCGGAACCAGAATCGGGGCCGGTCGTGTCGTCGCTCCACGAACCGTCCGCCCCGCCGTATCCAACCTCGTCGCGGGCGCCCCGGGCGTCACTGGTGCCGTCTGCTGAATCTGCAGTCCACGTGCGATCGGGGTCGGAACCGGGGACGGAGTCCTGGCTGGTGTCTGGGCTCCGAGCGCTGCCCGCCGCGGCCCCGCCGCCTGCACCCGCACCGGCGGCGCCCGTGCCGTCGGTACCGATTCCGGGCCCCTCGGAGCCGTCCACGTCCCGGGGGCTGCTTCCGTGGACCGAACTCGCGCTCCCGGTATCGCCCGTACCCCAGGCATCGCCCGGGTGCGCGGTGCCGTTCTCGCTGCGGGCGTCACCGGCGCCCCGCGTGTCGCTTCCGCCGTCCGTGCCGCCGTGCCCGGTGCTCTCCCGGGAGCCCCGGGCGTGACCGCTGTCGGGCCGGCTGCTCGCGGCGTCGGTGCCCCAACCGTCATGTGCGTCGGAGCCGTAGGGGGAGTCCTGGCGGGCGTCGGCGTCCCAGGCGCCACCCGCGGCTGCGCCTGCGCCCGCAGCACCGGCGCTCCAGGGGTCACCTGTGTTGTCCGGTTCGCGTTCCCACGTGGGGTCGGCCCCGGCTGCGCCGGTGTCGTCCTGTGCTTCGCTGTGGCCCCGGGCGTCACTGGGGTCACCCACGTCGGAGCTCCAACTGCCGCGGATGTCGTCCTCGCGGCGGGAGGCGCCCGTCCCCCACACGTGGTCCGGCTCTGCGTTCTGCTCGCTGCCCGTGCCGGCGGGGTCCCGGGCCTCACGAGCGTCACCCGAGTCGGAACCCGTGCCGCTCTCGGCCCCCGGTGCGTCGTTGTCCGGGTCGAAGCCGCTGTCCGAGTGCGGCCCGTCGGAACCCTTCCCGGACGAGGAGGCCCAGGCGTGCACGCTGTCGCGCCGGCCGCCGGCAACCCACGCCTCGTGTACGCCGGCCCCCGGGCTGTCGTGAGCGGCGGTGCCCCAGGAACGGTCGCTGCCACTGTTCGCGGCGTCGTGGTGTGCCCGGGCCCCTTCGCTGCGGTCCCATGCGGAACCGGACACCCCGGCGTCGCCCTCGCTGTGTGAAGCGCTCGTCCCCCACGCGTCACCGGCGTCGTCACGGTCCCCGTCGCCGACGGCGCCGAAGGCGGCGGTGCCGGGCTCCCTGTCCGGCACCGGAGCTCCCCACGGTGTCCCGGGGTCCCAGGCGTCCTCGGCGCCGGGCCCGGCGGGTCCGCTCCCGGACGCTGCGTCGCCGGGGACGGGGGCGCCCCAAGGGGTGTGAAGGTCGGCGACGGGCTCGTCCGCGGCATCATCCTCGGCGTTGCTGGAAGGACCCCCGCGGAAGGGGTTGTCCCACCCGCCCCGGGCGGACTCCTCCTCGGGACGCTCGTAACCGAAACCGCCCGTCTCCTCGCGCGCGCTCTCCGGCGGCCGCTGAGGGATCCGGTACGGGTTCTGCGGGCGGGCCTCGGGGGCGCCGCCCGTGTCTGCGGAATCCTCGGGCGGCCCGGAGGAATCCGGCTGCCGGGGGGACCGTTCGTCCACGCCTGACCGTCCTTCGTTGAGTGGTCCTCGATACCACGATGCCCCGCTCCCACAGGAGCGGGAGCGGGGCACAGGGTTTGATGGCCGGCGTGGCGGTCGCCTCTCGGCGCAGGGCACAACGGGGCTCCAGGCCGTACGGTCACCCTCCCGGAAGAGGGGCCGGACGCGGTATTCCGCGAAGGCAATAGTTGAGGCCCGGGGGACACTTGCTACCACGCCGACCAACAGTGACTCTAACCCATGACGGCGACCCGTTGTTCCGGGACCTCGGAAGTGAGCGCATGCACTATGTCACGGCCGGTCCGGGCAGGAGAAGGCCGGTCCCGCAGAGGGGCGCGGGACCGGCCGGGAAGCCCGTCGGGGCAGGTCGGAGAGCGGGGCCGCGGAGGGCTCCGGGGCGTCAGCCCCAGGAGTCCCGGGCGGCCTGGGTCAGCTCGTCGCGGGTGAGCATCTTGAGCCGCTTGCGGCCGCGCTCGGCGCCGAGCTCCTCCTCGCGGGCCTCGATGCGCTGCCAGCCCTCCCAGGTGGTGAACTCGACGCCGCGCTCGCGCAGCAGGTCCCGGAAAGCCTCCGGTTCCGGCTCCACCGCCGGGGTCAGGGACTCGCGGTCGTCGACCAGGTTGGTGATCGTCTCCAGGGCGTCTCCCTTGGTGTGGCCGATCAGGCCGACGGGGCCGCGCTTGATCCACCCGGTCGCGTAGACGCCCTCCACCGGCTTCTCGTCCAGGTCCAGGACCCGGCCGGCGTCGTTGGGCACCACTCCGCGGGCCTCGTCGAAGGGCAGGCCGGCCAGCGGCGAACCGAGGTAGCCGATGGCGCGGTAGACCGCCTGGACCTCGTGGTCGATGAACTCGCCGGTGCTCTTGACGTTGCCGTCACCGGTCAGTTCGGTGCGCTCGGTGCGCAGCCCGGTCACGCGGTCCTCGCCGAGGACCTCCACCGGGTTGTGCAGGAAGTGCAGGTGCAGGCGCTTGGCGTCGCCGCGCTCGTCGCGGATGGCCCAGTTCTGCAGGATCTTGACGTTGGTCTTGACCTGGTTGGACTCCTCGCAGGCCTTCAGGCTGCCCTCGTCCATGTCGAAGTCCTCGGGGTAGACGACGACCTCGACGCCGGGCTGCTTGTCGAGCTCGCGCAGTTCCATCGGGGTGGCCTTGCACTGGGCGATGCCGCGGCGCGCGAACACGTGCACGTCGGTGACCTGCTTGGCACGCAGGCTCTCGTAGACGTTGTCGGTGATGTCGGTCTGCAGCAGGTCGTCCGCGTCCTTGGCCAGGATGCGGGCCACGTCCACGGCGACGTTTCCGGAACCGATCACCGCGACGCTGGTGCCCTCCACGTGCCAGGAGGGGGCCACGTCGGGGTGGGAGTCGTACCAGAAGACGAATTCGGACGCGCCGTGGCTGCCGGGGAGGTCGACGCCGGGTACGTCCAGGGGCCGGTCGCGGTCGCTGCCGGTGGCGAAGACGACGGCGTCGTAGTGGTGGCGCAGGTCCTCGAGTTTGAGGTCGACGCCGTACTCGATGTTGCCGTAGAAGGTGATCTCCGGCTTGTCGAGGATCTTGTGCAGGGCCCCCTGGATCTGCTTGATCCGGGGGTGGTCGGGTGCGACGCCGTAACGGACCAGGCCGTAGGGCGAGGGCAGCTTGTCGAGGATGTCGATGCTGACGGACGTGCCGCACGCGGACAGGGTCTCGTCCTTGGTGAGCAGGTCGGCCGCGTAGATACCGGCCGGTCCCGCACCAACGATTCCCACTCGCAGGGGTCGCGTCATCGCACAGCTCCAAGTCTTCGCGCCAGAGTCGGACGCCATCAAAAGGTAAGGCTTGCCTAATCTATCCGGTGTCATGCACCGGAAACCCCACTATAAAGGTAGGAAATTGTGCTCCTGCGCCGGAGCTCCCCCGGGAGGGGGTGGATGCCCCTCGGCCGCGGAAAGCCCGCTCATGGCGGGGGCGAGGCCCCTCGGCGTCCGACGGCAAGGGGCCTCATCCAGGGGTCAACGCACGGTCAGCGCCGGTTCAGCCCCCGAGTGGATGTGGGGAAAGTCACCCCTGGCCGCGCTCGAGCTCTGCCTTGACCGAAGCTGCGAAACGCGGGACCTGCTCCTGGCCCGACAGCTTGGCCACGGCCGCCATGATCGCGTCCGAGGCCTCCCGGCGGGGGCGGGCCCGGTGCGCCTGTCCCGACCACGGCGACAGGTCCACGGGGGTGCCGAACCGCACCCCGACGCGGTTGAACGAGGGGACCTTGCGCCCGGGCGGCAGGATCCGCTCCGTGCCGGACAGCGCCAGCGGCACCACCGGAGCCCCCGTGGTCAGCGCCAGCCACGCCAGGCCGGTCTGTGCCTTGTACAGGCGCCCGTCGGGGGAGCGTGTGCCCTCGGGGAAGATCCCGAAGACCTCGCCGCCGTTGATGACCTCCACGCTCTCGTCCATGGCCTCCTGGGCGCTCTGCCCGGGGCGGCGGTCCACCGACAGCGGTCCGAGGGCGCGCAGCACCCGCGAGACCGCCTTGCGCGGCAGGGTGCTCTCGTCGAACAGCTCCCGCTTGGCGATGAACCGCACCGGTCGCGGGCAGGCCGTGCCGATGAAGAGGGGGTCGATCAGCGCCAGGTGGTTGGACGCCAGGATCACCGGCCCCTCGGCGGGGACGTGGTGCACGCCCTCCACCCGCTGGGGCCACACGGCCCGGCTCAGGGGGGCGACGACGACCTTGGCCGCTCCGTACAGTGACACGATGAGGTCGACCTCTCTCGATCTGTGTGGGGCTGACGGGGGTGGGGTTCGGCCGGGACGGCGCCCGCAGCCGACCTCTCGAGCCTATCGCCGTGCATGCCGCGCCTTCGGCCACAGGTCCCTCGGAATCGATGTCGCGAAGCCCTCCCGTGATACAGGACACACACCGTAGGGTGATGGTCGGAACACAGGGTGATCGTGAAACGGGGAAGCCAGCCATGCCAACACTCGTCGACGTCAGCCACCAGATAACCGACGGGATGACCACCAGCCCCGGGCTGCCGACCCCCGAGGTCGAGGAGGCCGGCTCCGGCTCCGAGTCCGCGCCCGGAACCGGTGACGCCGGCGGCCGTGTCAGCCTCGTGGGTGCCACCGGCACCTACGTCGAGATGCCCGCCCACCGCTACCGCGACGGTGCCGATCTGGCCGACCTCGACCTCGAACGCGTCGCGGGCCTGCCCGGGCTCGTCGTCGACGCCACCGACCGCCACCCCATCGACGCCCGCCTCGTCGAGCACCTAGACGTGCGCGACCGCGCGGTGCTGCTGCACACCGGCTGGGACCGCCACTGGCGCACCGACGCCTACGCAGACCCCGACCACCCCTACCTGGAGGAGGCCGCGGCCAAGCTCCTGGTGGAGGGCGGGGCCGCCCTCGTGGGCATCGACTCCGTGGGTGTGGACCGCACGGCGCCCGCCACCGAGGGCGCCCGTCCCTCGCTCGGGCTGCTGCTCTCCGCCGGGATCCCGGTCGTGCGCCACCTGCGTGCGCTCGAGCTCCTGCCCTCCGAGGGGTTCCGCTTCCACGCCGTGCCCGCCAAGGTGCGGGGCATGGCCGCCTTCCCGGTGCGCGCCTTCGCCGTGACCGGCTGAAGCGGCAGGGCCTGCCAGGTGGACGCCTTCCGTCTCCGGCCGGCCACAGCGCCGCCGGACCGCCGAGGTGGCGGTGCGCGACCTGTGGGCCGGTGTCCGCCGAACAGGCTCTGGCCCGCCCGGTGCGGACCCCTCACAGGTCGGCGTCGACGTCCTTCTGGGCTCGGCGTCGTTCGCGTTGGGCCCGCCGCTCGGCCTCCTTCTGCGCGGCCCGCTCGTCCTGGGCCACTGCGCTGGTCATCGCACTGGAGAGGGCACGCAGCTCCATGTTGATGCGCGGGTAGGCGGGCAGCCGCGGCATCGCACCCATCCGCGGTGTGCGCCGCTCGTCCAACGACGAGACCAGCTCCTTGAAGGCCAGATCCACACGCTGCAGCGTGATGGTGCCCACCGGTTCGGGGTTCTCCAACTGCAGGGCCGACAACGCCAGGTACCCGGTGCGCTGGGTCGCCACCACCACCGGCCACAGCGGCCGCGTCGAACTGGCGCGCGGCACGTCGCCCACTGCGCTGTCGTAGACACCCCGCAGGCTCACCAGCGCCGCCCGCATGTCCCGCCGCAGCTCGTAGCGGCGCTCGTCGGAGATGCGCACGTCCTGGTCGAGCACCTCCACCACGCAGCGGCGCGCGGTGTCCAGCACCTTGATGATCGTCTGCGGGAGCCGTGTCGCCGAGGCCCTCCGCCACAGGATCAACGCCCCCGCCATACCGACCAGCGAACCCACGACGGTGTCGATGATGCGCGACTGTGCGAGCTCCTCGACGGGGTAGGGCACCGCGGTGTAGGCCAGCAGCAGCGCCATCGGGGTCATCGCCACGGACCCGTAGAAGAAGTTGCGGCCCACCACCAGCTGGGTCAGCCCCTGGAAGCAGCCCGCGACCACCACCACCGCCAGCAGCGGCAGGTTCTGGGCGAGCAGGAGGGCACCGATGAGCACACCCAGCATGGTCCCGAGCGAGCGCTGCAGCGACCGGTTCAACGTCAGGACCACGTTGCCGCCCTGCAGTACCGCGGTCGTGGTCAGCGCCACCCAGTAGTAGTGGTCCAGCCCGATCCACAGCCCCAGCGCACCGGCCACCGTCACGGTGATCCACATGCGGAGCGCGGTCGGCAGGATCAGCGACTGCCCCGTCAGGCTGGACCGCAGCGCACCCCACAGCGCCGGGTAGCGGTCGTCGTGCAGGCGGCTGCCGCGCTCGTCCTCCTCCTCGGCCTCGTCGGGGGTGCGCCTGGCCGCCACCGCGGCGCGCGCCAGCAGACCGTAGACGCGGCCCTCCAGGGAACGCGGACGCAGGCCCCGCCGCAGCTCGTCCAGGTCGTCGGGGTCGGGAGTCGAAGCCGGATCGGCCACGGACGCGGCCATCTCGTCGGCGAAGTCGGCAGCCCCGTCGGGCAGGCGTTCGGTGCGCGCCATGCACACCTGCGTCGTGGCCAGGTGGATGTCGGAGACCCACCGCAGCAGGGAACGCAGCCGGGCCGCCTCGGGAGTGCCCCGGTACCCGCGGGTCTGGGCCAGGAGCACGATCCGCCATGCGTCGGCCACCGCCACCGAGGCCCTGTGCTGGGCGTGGTCCAGCTCCTTGGTGCCCACCGCCCGCAGGAGCTTGGCGAGCTGGCGGAACGCCCCGGAGACCGCCTGGTACTCGGGGTGGCGGGCCCGCAACGCAGCGCCCGACATCGACACGCACCAGCCCACGGCCGCACCGAGCGCGGCCAGCCCCGCGTGCAGCGGCACGTCGGCCGGGCCGCCCGGGACGATCGTGGAGATGGTCCCGACCAGCACGAAGAACATCGGCCCCGGCTTGTCGACCCGCCAGGCCGCGCACAACCAGGTCGCCAGCCCCGCGGTCAGGCCGATGGAGAAGACCGCGGCCCAGGGGGAGAGCGCCGAAGCCAGCGATCCGACCGCGACCGCGGCCACGAACCCGACCCCGACCAGGGCCAGGGCGGCCGACCGGTAGGCGTAGGGGGTCTTCTTCTCGTACAGGACCGTCATCGACCCCAGGGCCGCGAGCGTGGCCATCCGGGGCTCGACGAGCAGGGCGACCGCACCGAAGGAGACGATCATCGCAACGGCGGCCTTCACCGCGGTGGTCCACTGCCAACTGGTGCCCGGCTCCAGGCCGAACAACGCCTTCAGGTCGACCTTGGGGCGGGGGCGCTCGGCCACGGTCGCGCGTCTGGGCCCCTCGTCGTGGGAACCCCCCACGTCCATGGGGCCGGTGTTTCCAGTGGTTCCCAGATCTCGCACGGTCTCCATCCTAGAGATCGGTCCCTTCGGGGGCGATCGGTGCTCATCTCTCCTGGCGGCCGGTGCTCTCGTCAGCCTGCGCACGGGCTGTACCGAGCTCGTCCTCGGCCTGCTCTGCGCGCTGCAGGGCCGCGTCGCGTTCCTGCTGGGCCACGGACAGCCGGGCCGCGGCGGCCTCACGGGACTCGGCGAGAGTGACCTCGGCGCTGTGGCGCTGTTTGTCGAGCTCACCGGTGATGCGGTCCCGCTCGGCGGTGAGGCGCTCGACCTCGGCCATGAGCCGCTCGCGTTCGGCGGGNCGCTCGAGCTCGGATCCCAGGCGTGCACGTTCGTCGGCCGCGGTCTGCTCTGCGGCCACCGCACGCTCCTCGGCGCGGTCGGCGCGGTCCCGGGAGCGCTGCTCGGCGAGGTCGGCCTCGTCCGCACGCCGGGCGTGCTCGTCGCGTTCACGGCGCAGCTGGGCGATCTCCTCGCGCGCCAGGGCCGCGCGGCGTTCGGCCTCGGCCCGCTCGTGGTCCAGCTCGGCCTGTGCGCGGGCGCTCTGCTGTGCCAGGCGCCGCTCGGCGGCCGCCAGACCGGCATTGGCCTCGGCCGTGGCGGCGTCGCGTTCGGCCGCGGCCCGCTCGTGCTCCCGAGCGTACCGGTCGCGTTCTGCTTCCGCGGCGTCCCGGCGGTCGATGGCCTCCTGGGCCATGCGCTCGGCCTCGTGCGTGGCCTCGACCGCGGCGGCCGCGGCCTTCTCGGCGCCCCGTCGCGACGTCTCCGCCTCCCGTCGCCGGTTCTCCGCCTCCAGACGGGCGCCGTCGGCCTCTGCGACCCGCCTGGCTCCCTCGACCCGGGCCGACTCCACCTGGGCCTCGGCCGAGGCGGGGTCGGTCATGGTCGCGAACGCCTCGGTCGCCGAACGCAAGGTCTGCTCGAGCTGCTCGCTCTGGACCGCGAACCGGGTGAGCAGGTCGTCGGCGCGCAGCCGTGCCGCCGTGACCGGTTCGCCCCGGCCGCTCGTGGAGGACGCATCCGCAGAGGCGCCGGAACCGTCGCCGCCGCCGTGCTCGTCCGTGTGCTCGGTGCTCGCGCGCTCGGCCTCCTGGGCCTGGCGCTGGCGTTCCTTCCAAGCACGCCATCGGGTGTGCTCGGGCAGTTCGCAGTACTGGGGCGGGCGCCCGGGGGAGGAGGACCGGGGAACGGGGCGGTCGCATCCGGGGAACGTGCAGGTGTTGGTGTCGGAGGAGGCCACGGGCCGAGGGTAGCGTCTCGCCGCAGCGGTGTGCCGGGGTGTGTCGCACACACGCGGGGCCGTCCCGGGCACGCGAGAGCCCCCGGACCCTGGGGCCCGGGGGCTCGCTGCTCGACCTTGTTCGCCCAACCGCCGTCGCCGGTCCGGCCGCGCCGGGTCAGTCGTGGGCGCCGAAACCGTCCACGCGGCAGACCATGGTGGTCACGAAGGGCTGGAAGCCCTCCTGCTCGAGGAAGTCGATGTCCTCGGACGCGGTGGCCAGCGCGGAGAACTCGATGTCGCGGATCCCCGACGCGCTGAGCTGGTGGCGCATCTCCTCCAGGAGCTTGGATCCCACCCCGGTGCCGGTGTACTCGGGGTCGATGGCGAAGGTCTGGACGACGGCCACGCGGTCGCCGCGGTCCCAGCTTCCCTGGGCGTTGTCGTGCAGGGTCACCATCGCGTAGCCGGCCAGGTCGCCCTCGTGCTCGGCGAGGATGGCCATCGTGTCGGGGTCGCGCATCCACTGCAGGTACTGGGCCCGGCGGCGCCGCCAGGACTCGTCCAGGCTCACCGCGCCGATGATGTCCTGCAGGTGCGGGGCGGTCACGGTGTGCCGCTGGTGGAGCGCACCCCACAGGTCCGCGAGTTCCTCCACCTCGTGAGCTCCCAGGTACCGGAAGCCGAGGACGCCCAGGTCGGACGGTTGAGGTTTGGTCATCAGCGAAGTTTGCATTTTCTTCTCACCCGTTCCAGCAGAGTGGGGTGGCGGCCACCGGGGTCGTCGGACCCTGGGGCTCGGTGGTTGAGCTGTGCCTCTGACTGTACGTGCGGGTATGCGCGCGAACGTGCCCGACACGAAGAAAGTCACGCAGGAGATCGCCGAAGAAAAAGAAGTTCGATTCTTTCTTCTGGGTGTGTCGTGCTGGGGTCGCCGAGGCCGGCGGGGGTGCCGTCTCTCCCCGGCTGAGTGCTGTGCACGGAATCACGCCCCGAAACCAGTCAACATGGATGAAACCAGAACGAAACATCAACAGTCTGTCTTAAGTTGGGCTGTATGATCGACGTTCGGCGGTTGCAGCTCCTCCAGGCCCTCGACCATCACCGCACCGTTGCGGGAACGGCCGAGGCCCTCAACGTCACACCGTCGGCGGTCTCCCAACAGCTCGCCTCCCTGGCCAAGGAGGCCGGGGTCCCCCTCGTCGAACGCCAGGGCCGCCGCTTCCTGCTCACCGGGGCCGGACGGGTCCTGCTCGAGAGGGCGCACGTCATCTTCGCCGAGATGGAACGCGCCGCCTCTGACCTGGACGCCTACTCCGCCGGAGACCGCGGTGTCGTTCGGGTGGGCGCCTTCTCCACCGGGATCAGCGACCTGGTCGCCCCCGCCCTCGCCCGCCTGCGCGAGAGCCACCCCGGCTGGAACTTCGAGGTCGTGCAGGCCGAACCGGAATCCAGTACAGGAATGCTGCGCTCGGGCCGCATCGACGTGGCGCTCACGATGTCGACCTCCCACATGCCGGCCGCGGGCGACCCCGAATTCCACACCGAGCCGGTCATGGTCGAGCTCTTCGACGCGATCCTTCCGTACCACCACCCGCTCGCCCCCCGAACCGACCTGCACCTGGCCGAGGACCTCGCCGACGAGGACTGGATCATGTCCGCACACGGAACCGCCTGGTACTCGTGCGTCACCGCCGCCACCAGTCAGGCCGGCTTCCAACCGCGCGTGGCCCACATCGTCGACGACTTCAGCGCCGTCTTCGCGCTCGTGCGCGCCGGCCTCGGCATCGCCGTCGTGCCCCGCCTGGCCTGGACCGGCCTCAACCCGCCGCACGTGGTCGTGCGCGGGGTGCGCGACACCGCCCGCCGCCACGTGGTCGCCCTGACGCGCGCCGGATCCAGCGCCGAACCCCTGCTCACCGCCGTGCGAGAGGCTGCCGACAAGGTGCCTGTGCCCTCCGTGGGCCCCTTCGCCGTCGCAGGCTGAGCTCACCCCTCCCCGGGGAGTTCCGGAACGTCGTCCAGTACACCGCGCGCCGCCTCGTGCAGGTAGCGCGCGGTGACCCGGATCGGCCTCCACGCCCACCCACCGGTCCGCCCGGCCAGGTACACCTGCCGGACACCGCCGAGCTCACCCAGCGGTGCGTGGGCCACCCCGCGGCGCGTCGTCGCCGCCGAACGCGGGACCAGGGCCACCGCCAACCCCGCCGCGACCATGTCCTCGATCAGCGCCATGTTGTCGATGCGGTGCACCAGGCGCGGAGTGAAACCGGCGTCGGCGCACATGCGCTCGACCAGGGTGTCCTCGTCGCTGCGGAACGGGCTCGCGATCCACGACGCGTCCGCGTGCTGTTTCAGGCGACGTCGGGTGAGGGTGCGGCTGTCGGCACCCGCCGAGGGCTGGGAGAGCAGCAGTCCCTCCGTGCCGATCGGGCGCACGGTCAAGGTCTCCGGGAAAATCCGGGGAAGAAGGCTGTACTGGTACACCACCCCGAGGTCGGCGCCGCCCTCCTGCAGCAGGTCCAGCGCCTGCACCGACTCGTACTCGGTCAGGTCGACCTCGATGCCCGGGTGGTCCTCCCGCAGCCGCCGCAGTGCCGGAAGCACGACCGGGGCCGCGCTGGTGTACATGACCAGGTGGACCCTGCCCACCGGCTCGCCGCCGCCCTCGAACTCGGCGCGGGCGGCCTCCACCCGCGCGAGGATGTCCACCGCGTGCTCGGCCAGGCGCCGCCCCGCCGGGGTCAGGCGCACCCGGCGCCCGTCCGGTGCGATCAACGGGGCTCCGGCCTCGCGCTCCAACACGGCGAAGTGCTTGGACACCGCCGACGTGCTCATCCCGGTGACCTCCGAGACCGCCGCCATCGTGCCCAGGCGTTCCAGCTCGACCAACAGGCGCAGCCGCGTGAAATCCATCCACCGAAACTACACGGTCCATCAACCGGAGCTCCCTGGACAGAAACGGAGCGTCTGGATGCAATGGTCCGGTGATCCTCTCCTTCCTCCCCTCGCCGCGCCGTGCCCGATTCGGGGTGCCGGCGCCCCTCATGCTGCTCATCGGCATGTTCGCCCTGCACACCGGCAGTGCCCTGGCCGTGCACGCCTTCGAGGCCGCCGACCCCGCGACCGTCACCTGGATGCGGCTGACGTGGGCCGCGCTGCTCCTCATCGCGCTCGGCGGGCCTTCCCTGTGGCGTGCCGTGCGTGCCGCGAGCGCCCGAGAGCTCGGCGCCGTGGTGATCCTGGGCACAGCGAGCGCGGGGATGATGCTCTTCTACTCCGAGGCCACGGCCCGGATCGAGCTGGGCACCGCGACCTCCATCGAGTTCCTGGGAACCCTCGTGGTCGCCGTCCTGGCCATGCGCCGGCGCCGCGAACTGGTCTGGATCGTCGCCGCCGTGGCCGGGGTCGTGTGCCTCACCCGCCCCTGGGAGGGCGACCTCGACCTCGCCGGGGTCGGCTTCGCCCTGGCCGGGGCGCTGTGCGTGGTCGGCTACATCGTGCTGACCCAGCGCGTGGGGGCCGGGTTCGGCGCGGTGCACGGCCTGGCGCTGTCCATGGTGGTCGGCTCGGTGGTCACCGCACCCCTGGGCGCGGCGGGCGCGGTCGTGGACCCCGACCCGCAGCTGATCGTGTTCACACTGCTCATCGCCCTGCTGTTCCCGATGATCCCGTTCCTGCTGGAGATGGTCGCCCTGCAGCGCATGAGCCGCACGGCCTTCAGCACCTTCTCCAGCCTGGAACCGGCGGTCGCGCTCATCATGGGCATGCTGCTGATCGGCCAGACCCCGGTCGCCGTGCAGGTCGCCGGTATGGCGCTGGTCGTGATCGCCGGCATCGGCGCCGCCCGCGGCGACCGCTCCGACGGCCCCGCCGTGCGCCGGGTGGTCCGGCGCCGGAACCCCGACCCCGGTCCGGGGGTGGAGGACGGCCCTCCCGGACCGGCCTCTTCCACCGACCCGGCCCACCCGGCGCCCGCACCGGCCTCGCCCTGACCCTGGACCCGGTCCGCACCGACCCGGTGTCCGGGCTACTGGTCGGGGGCGCCGCTGCCCTCGGCGATCTCCCGCAGCGCGCGCACGTGCGCGTCGAACGCCGCGCGGCCCTCCGGGGTCAGGCTCAACGAAGTGCGGGTGCGCCGGCCTACGGCGAACTTGCCGACCTTGACGTAACCGGCCTTCTCCAGCACCGAGACCTGCTTGGACAGCTGTGAGTCCGAGACCTCCACCGCGTCGCGCACGAACCGGAACTCGGCCTGGTCGGCGCCGGCCAGCGCCGCCACCACCGAGAACCGGACGGGGGAGTGGATGACCTCGTCCAGACGGGAACGCGGATGCTTCACGCCCGGCCCCCGGAGGTCCGCAGCATGTAGGCGGCCATCACCCACGGCGGTACCGCCGTGGCCACCGCCATCGGCACCCACCAGGCCGGATCGCCGGGGAAGGCCCGCAGACCCACGTTGAGGGCGACGGTGTACAGCACCGCCCAGCCCGCGATCATCGCGGTGTGCAGCCACGCGAACCCCCGCGGCTTCACCGGCCGTGTCGCGGCCCACACCACGAGCACCACCACCATCATGACCCCGCACACGGCTATGACACCTGTACGCAGCGGTCCGTGCGGGGCCAGCCCGACGGCCAGAACCACCGCGATCGACCCCGTGCCGTAGAGCGCGCCGTAGCCCGCCAACCAGCGGCCGCCGCGGCGGACCCGGTTCTCCACCGAGCCGGCCCGTTCCAGGGCGTCGCGCGCCTCTTCCTCACGCATGGGACCCCTTCCTCCGCTGCACGTGATGCCAGAGTGGCACCCACCTGCGCGCCGGGCAAACGGTTGCCTGCCCGGGAACCCGTGAGCGGGCGGCGCCCCTACTGGTCACGCGCCACTGCGCCCATGTACTAGCTTGGGGCGATCATGTCGTCCCCATCTGATCTCGAACTCCTGCGCGCCCACGAACCGGTGCTCGTGTGCACCGAGGGGGAACTCTTCTTCCCCACCGACGTGGACGCCTACGTCCGCAACTGCAGCCTCTGGATCGAGGAGCCCGGCGGCCGAGAGAGCCTCGCCGTCCCCGCCGGCGAACTCACCCTCGACCGCCTCTCCCAGGCCGAGGAGGAGTGGCCCCGCCGCCACAAGCACTTGCGGTTCGTCCAGGCCGACACCCTGCGCGAAGAGGCCCGCCGCTTCAAGGGCATCGCACGGTCGGTCATCCCCAAGAGCGGCCGCCTCGTCGCCGTCGGAGTCCTGGGCCGGGTCCTGGACATCCTCATGAAGATCTCCCTGCTCGTGCGGGGGACCGTTCCCGGCGGTGTCACCTACGCCGCCGTGACCCGGTACCGCGAACGCCTCGACGACGGGCGCGCGTACTACTACGGCAGGGTCACCCGCGAGGGCGGCTACACCGTCCTGCAGTACTGGTTCTTCTACGCGATGAACGACTGGCGCACCATCTACGGCGGCGTCAATGACCACGAGGCCGATTGGGAACGCGTCACCGTCTACGTCGTCGAGGACTCCGACGGCACGACCCGACTCGCCTGGGTGGGCGCCTCCTCGCACGAGTACCACGGCGACGACCTGCGCCGCAGCTGGGACGACCCCGACCTGCACCGTCAGGGCGACCACCCGCGCATCTACGTCGGGGCCGGATCGCACTCGCACCAGATGCTGCCCGGCGACTACCTCATCCAGGTCGACCCCTCGTTCCTGCGCGGGCTCGTCCGCGCCTGGCGCCGCCTCACCCAGCGCCTCTTCCGCGCCGACAGCGCCATCAACCGACACGGCATCGGGGTGCCCTTCGTCGACTACGCCCGCGGCGACGGGGTCACCCTCGGCCCCGGCGGCGACCGCGAGTGGAACGCCGTCCTCATCGACGACCACACCCCGTGGGTACGGGGCTTCCGCGGCCTGTGGGGACGCGACACCCGCGACTTCTTCGACGGCGAGCGCGCACCCAGCGGCCCCCGCTACGAACGCGACGGCAGCATCCGCCGATCCTGGGCCGACCCGCTCGCCTGGGTCGGACTGCAGAAGGTCGCTCCCACCGAGGAGGCCGCCCGCGCCGAACTGCGCGCCCACGTCGAGGACCTCGACCGCACCATCGCTGACCTGGACGCCGACCTCGTGCGCGGTCGCGAGGAGATGCGCCGCCTCGACTCCGCACGGATGGCTTTGGAGCGCGAGGCCCATTCCCGACCGCGCTCGCGCGAGTACGGCAGCCGGCTCGAGGAGCGCGAGGCCGAGCACGCCCGCCTGTACGAGCGCAGGGTGCTGGCCGAGGACGAACGCGAGTCGCACCGAAGAGTCCTGGAGTCCGACACCCCGCTGGTACCGGACCCCACCGGCCACCTCAAGGCCCCGCACATGCCCTACGCCTCGGGCGAGCAGCGGCACAACCGTTTCCAGCACCTGTGGGTGGCCCTGAGCACGCCGCTGCTGTTCGTCTCGCTGGCGCTGACCCTGTTCCTGCTCGACGGCCAGCAGACCCTGTACGCGATGATCGGCGTGGTTTTCGCCTTCGCCGCCGTCGACGCCATCGCCCGGCGCAAGTTCCGCCAGTACCTGGTCGGGATCGCCGTCCTGGCGGTTGCTCTCGGCCTCTTGGCGGGGGTGGTGGCCGCCTTCATCGCCGACTGGCGCATCGCCATCACCGTGCCCATCGGCATCGTCGTCGTGGTGCTACTGGTGGTCAACGTGCGCGACCTCGTGCGCCGCTGAACCCGCCCCCGCCCCCGCCCACCCGCCGGGCCGGCCGACCCCGGCCCGGCGGGTCCGGCCCCGTTCCCGACCTGCACCGGGCCGTAAACTGTGTGCATGGACGAGCCGCTGTTCGGGGAGCCCCCGGTGACCGTGGCACCCGGTGCTGTGCATGTACCGGGCTGGCTCGGCGCCGAGGCCCAGCGCACCCTCCTGGAGCACTGCCGCGCCTGGGCAAGCGGGCCTGCCGGGACCCGGCGCCACACCATGCCCCGAGGCGGCCGCATGAGCGTGTCCATGACCAGCCTCGGGTGGTTCTGGAAGCCCTACTCCTACAGCGGCCTGTTGCCCGACGGCACGCCCGTGCAGCCCTTCCCCGAGCCCCTGGCAGACCTGGCCCGAAGAGCTCTGGACGCCTATGGCCGGCCCCTCGCCGACGACGACCCGCCCTACGACATCGCGTTGGTCAACTTCTACGACGCCGACGCACACATGGGCATGCACCAGGACAAGGACGAACACGCGGACATGCCCGTGGTCTCCCTCAGCCTCGGCGACACCTGCCTCTTCCGGTTCGGCAACACCGAGACCCGCACCCGCCCCTACACCGACGTGGAACTGCGCAGCGGCGACCTCTTCGTCTTCGGCGGACCCTCCCGCCTGGCCTACCACGGGGTGCCCTGTACCCGGCCGGGCACCGCACCCGCCTGGCTCGGACTCCGCGGCCGCCTCAACATCACCCTGCGCGCGCTCGGCCGCCCCTGAGGGGCCGGGGCGTGCGCGTCGTTCCCCGTGCGCCCGCGGCCCGGGCGCGAAGATCGAGCTGGTCCGCGCCGATCCGCCCCGGGGAGCCGCCGATGCCCGAGCCAGCACCCGAACGCACCATGGCCCTGGGCCGCACCGCCGCCATGGCACTGCCCGACGCCGGCCCCGGGCAGGTGCGCACCCTGCTGTACCGGGAGGGCCTGCGCGAACGCGAGACCGAAACCGTCCAGGAGGCCCGGCAGGCGATCACCGCCGACCCCGGGCTCATGGCGTGGGTGTCGATGACCGACCCCAACCACACCCAGCTGACCGAACTGGCGCGCACCTTCGGCCTGCCCACGCTCGCCCTGGAGGACGCGATCGTGGCCCACCAGCGCCCCAAGGCCGAGATCCACCGGGAGGTGCTCTTCGTCGTCCTGCGCCCGGCTCGTTACGACGACGCGCACGAGCGCGTGGAGGTCGGAGAGGTGCACCTGTTCGCGTCGGAGAACTTCGTCCTCACCATCCGCCACACCGACCAGATCGACTTCGAGGACGTGCGTGAACGCCTGGAGTCGGGCCCTCACCGGCTCGCGCACGGCCCGCTCGCGGTGATGTACGCCGTCGTGGACGCTGTCGTGGACGCCTACGCCCCGGTCGTCTCCGGTCTGCAGGGCGACATCGACGAGGTCGAGAACCAGGTCTTCGACGGGGACCCCCGGGCTTCCCGGCGTACCTACCGGCTGGCCCGCGAGGTCATCCTCCTCCAGCGGGCCGTGGATCCACTCGACGGGGTACTGCGGGACCTCATGGAGCCACTGGAGCACCCGGACCGGGTCGCACCGGGCCTGCCCCGCGCCCGTGGCTGCGCCCAAGGCCTCGACCGGCTGCACAACTACCTGCGCGACGTCGCCGACCACGAGACCGCCGTACGCGAGCATGTCGACGGCTTCCGCCAGCTGCTGCAGAACATCATGGCGGTCAACAACACGCTCATCGACCAGTCCCAGAACGAAGCCATGAAGAAGGTCTCCTCCTGGGGAGGCATCCTCGTCGTGCCGACACTCATCGCCTCCTTCTACGGCATGAACATCGCCCCGCACGGCTTCATGCACTGGGTGTTCAGCTGGCCGACGGCCCTGGTCGCCATGGCCGCCTCCAGCGTCTGCCTGTACGCGGTCTTCCGGCGCCGCGGCTGGCTCTGAGATCCACCCCGGAGTCGTCGAGGCGTCGAGTGTGGCCGTGCCCCTGTTCAGGCGGCCTCGATGCTGCCACGCAGGCGGGAGACCTCAGAACGCAGCTGCTTGCGCTCGTGGGCGGCGCTCGTGCTGACCTCGGCGACGTCCTCCTGCACCCGGCAGCCCCCTCCGCGCCCGCTCGCGGAGATGGTCGTCGGCCTGTGCCTGAGCACCGTCAGCGCCGAGACGGCCGTCGAGCACACCGGCCAGCACGATGGTGCGCCAACTGCTGCTCGATGCGGTCCTGCGCACCCTGGGCCGCCATTGGCCCCGACGGCGGTGCCTCAGTCCTGGCGGCGGGCCACACCCCCGAACGCACCCACCACGGCGCCCAGGGCGAACATGGAGGCCTCGTCCTCGTCCAGGTGCACGATGCCGGCCGGGACCCGGACCCGGTAGGGCTTGTCCTCGGAGGCGCGGATCTCCAGGCCGTCGATGATCCTCTGCCCCTCCAGCATCAGCAGGGCCTCCTCGACCCTGCCCCTGCGGTCACCGCGTGACCAAATCGACGACATCTGCCAACCCTCACTCAGGCTCCTGGACGGGGTGGACACCGGCCACCCGGACGAGACCGGGGACTCGCGCCACCTCCAGACATACCACCGCTACCGCGGCCCCGCCCCGACTCCTCCCACGGAGCGGTGGCCGGAAACGGTCACCGCAGTTCGTCGAAGGCGGTCATCCGGTCGCCGCGCCCCGTCCACGGCAGGTGGGCCGGGCCTCGTCGGAGCCCGGCCACCACGTGCCCGCGACGACAGGATCGTCCGGGGTTCGGTGGGCTGAGGGGCGGCACACGGGCTCCTCGGAGGTAACGGGTTTCCAACGGCACCGAGCGAGTGCACAGCGTGGCGCGGCGGAGCACCGATTCCGTTCCCAGCGCACAGTGAATGCCCGGGCGTCCCTGGTCTGCGGGGTGAGGAACGCACCCGATAGCATGCGGGAGCAGACCCGCGAACGGACAAGGAAACGCCACGAGTGAATCCCCCGATGCCCACCACGGCCAAGGCCGCACGGATCGTTCTCCTCGTCACGGCCGGTGTGCTCGGGGCCGTTCTGGTGGTCAACCTGTTGAACCTGGTGTTCCTGCTGAGCGCGCCCGGCGGCGCCGACCTCCTCGCCGGGGCGGGGACGAGCCCCGCGCAGGCCGTGGCCGGGCTCGCCCTGGGGCTGGCCTCCACGGTGTGTTTCCTGCTGGGAGGCCTGCGTCTGGGCCGCGGCGGAGACCGCTCGCACCTGGTGGTGCGGATCCTGGTCGGCCTGGGTGGCCTGCTCACCATCGTCAATGCCCTGGTGGTGGGCCAGCTCGCCTTCATGGGTGTGCTCGGTGCGATGGTCGCCCTCGCGTTGGTGCAGACGCGCAGCGCACGGGACTGGTTCGAGGGGACCGGCGACTGACCGCGGTCCGGCCTCGAGCCGGCAATGGGTTGTCCCCGAGGCTTCGCGGGTGCATCCTGGCGACGCTCTCCGGACCGGCGGGGCTGGGTGGAGTGCGTGATCCGTCATCGAGTGAAGGAGGCCGACGCCGATGACCTCGCCGCGGCCGCCTCCCACCGCCCCCGACCCCGTCCCTCCCGGCCCTGTGGCCCTCGGGCCCCGGTCCGCCCCCAGCCGCGCCAACGAGCCCCGACCCTGACCTGCGAACCCGAACGGACCGGCCGACCGGGCCGCGGGCACCGCCGGGGCGGCCCCCGTGCCGCCCCGCCCGTGCCGAGCGGCCCGGGTCGGCGACCGCGTCCCGTACGGCCGTGCCGTGCCGATCGGGGAGGCGAACCGAACGGATCACTCGGGATCTACACTGTAAAGAAGGCGCTCGCGCCCTGAGACCTCCATCACACCGGCACCGAAAAGCACTCCCGACTCCCCACCCCGGTTCCGTAGGGTGGGAAGCACGCGCCCCACGTGCGGGCAGGTGCGGGGTACAGGACGGGTACCCCGGTCCGGAAGACCGGTGCACACGGGGTCGTGGCGGGTACCGGGGACGCCCCGGTACCCGTCGCAAGCCGTCAGCGGGTCTTCACGATCGCGGGCAGGAGGCCGGCGATGATCATCATGACCATGCTGATCGCCATGAGCACGAACGCGGCGGTTCCGAGCATTGTTGGGTGTCCTCACCTTCGCTTGTGACCGTCGCGACCGCCGCGGACGGCGGGCCCCGC
>NZ_ANBF01000089.1 GCF_000341025.1 Nocardiopsis salina YIM 90010
GCACCAGCCAGCGGTCCGCCCAGGCCGCGTCGGGTTCGTCCGGCACGTCGGCCTCCTCGACCAGGACCGCCAGGCGCGCTTCCAGCTCCGCGGTGCGCTCCAGCGCCTCCTCGAGCGTACGCCCGCCGCGCCGCAGATCCAGGAGCCACCCGCGGTCCGGCTCCGGCACGGGCAGGGTCATGCGCCCCCGCTCCAACAGCTCCACACCCTGCAGGCCCAGCCTGACCATGTGGTAGGCGAACTTGGTGTCGAACCCGTGCTCGTGCACCAGCTCGGGGCGGTTCGTGTGCCCGCGCCCGTCCGTCAGGCGCGCGCGCTGGGCGCGCAGGTACCCCAGGAACCGGTGCCCGGACCGGCGGGGGACGNGCTCCCGTCCCAGGTCGGTGACGGTCACCAGTTCCGACTCGTGCGCGAACAGCGGCAGCAGCACCGTCGGGTTGCCGTCCAGGGCCAGACGGGTCCACTTGCGCAGGGAGTAGACCGTCAGGTCCAGGTCGCCCTCGCCCGAACGCACGTGTTCGGGGCGGCTGCGGTACACGTACTGCTCGAAGTGGCGCAGGCCCATGACGTACTCCGGGGGTTCCACACACAGGCCCATCTCGTCCCGGTCGCCGCCGTCCAGGGCCAGCCCGTGCACCCGGGACCCCACCTGGCAGCGCAGTACGGTGCCCTGCTCGGCGATCCGGGCGAACTCCTCGCTCGCGTGCTTCAACGGCCCTCCCGTGCATTCGGTGGCGACGGCGGCAATCTACCCGCGCCCCGAGCGCCCGGCCGAACGGTTTTCGCGCCCTCGTGCCCTTGCCGGACCCGCCCCGCAGGCCGTAGGACTGTTCACCGACTGCCACACCGGGCCCGACCACGGGTCCCGTCCCCGAAAGAAGAGACCGTGCCCCCTCGCAGCACCCGCCCCGAGATCGACACCACCGTCGCGCACAACGCCCGTATCTGGAACCACTGGCTCGGCGGCAAGGACAACTACCCGGTCGACCGTGAGCTCGGCGACCGGATCCGCTCCTTCTTCCCCGAGATCGTCGACAACGCCCTCGCCGACCGTGCGTTCCTGGTGCGCACCGTCACCCACCTGATCCGGGAGGAGGGCATCGACCAGTTCCTCGACATCGGCACCGGGCTGCCGACGCACAACAACACCCACGAGGTCGCCCAGGCCCTGGCCCCGCACGCGCGGGTGGTCTACGTCGACAACGACCCGCTCGTGCTGGCACACGCCCGCGCGCTCCTGGTGGGCTCGGAGGAGGGCCGCACCGACTACGTCGACGCCGACATGACCGACCCCGACGCCATTCTGGAACGGGCCGCGGCCACGCTCGATCTGGACCGTCCCGTGGGCCTGATGCTCTTGGGCGTGGTCAACTTCGTCGGGAACGACGTGGTGGTCCGCGACGTGCTCGACCGGCTGCTGGGGGCGCTGGCGCCGGGCAGTTTCCTGGTTCTGGCGCACCCCACCGACGAGGTCGACCACGAGCGCGCCCACGAGGTCGCCCAGGCCTGGAACGAGCGCGGCACTCCCCGCCTGACCGTGCGCACCGCCGAGCAGCTCCGTGGTTTCTGCGACGGCCTCGAACTGTTGGAGCCGGGCGTGGTCTCCTGCCCCCTGTGGCGTCCCGACGCCCCCGAGGTCGGCGACGTGCGTCCCGTGGCCGAGTACGGGGCGGTTGCCCGCAAGCCCTGACCGGCCCGGAACGCCGAGAGCCCGTCGGGCGTGGCTTCCCGGCGGGCTCGGGACCGCGCCGTGGGTCAGCGCGGACGCTGGTCGATGATGCGGCGGAACTTGCCGACCGAGCGCTCGATGCCCTCGGGGTCGACGATGTCGACGGTCACGCTCACCCCGACCTTGTCCTTGACGGTCGCCACGATCTCCTTGCTCAGGCTGACGCGGCGGTCCGCCGGGCAGTCGGGGGCGGCTTCCACACGCACGGCCATGCTGTCCAGGCGCCCGTCGCGGGTCAGGACGAGCTGGAAGTGCGGGGCGAGCCCGTCCAGGCCGAGGACGACCTCCTCGATCTGGGTGGGGAAGACGTTGACCCCGCGCAGGATGATCATGTCGTCGCTGCGGCCGGTGACCTTGTCCATGCGGCGCATCGGACGGGCGGTGCCCGGGCGCAGTGTGGTCAGGTCGCGGGTGCGGTAGCGGATGACGGGCATCGCCTGCTTGGTGAGCGAGGTGAAGGCGAGCTCACCGTAGTCACCGTCGGGCAGGACGTCCTGGCTGACCGGCTCGAGGACCTCGGGGTAGAAGTGGTCCTCCCAGATGTGGAGGCCGTCCTTGGTCTCGACGCACTCGTTGGCCACGCCCGGGCCCATGACCTCGGAGAGGCCGTAGATGTCGACAGCGTTGATGTCGAAGCGGTCCTCGATCTCGCGGCGCATCTGCTCGGTCCAGGGCTCGGCGCCGAAGATGCCGGTCCTGAGGGAGGTCGTGCGGGGGTCGATGCCCTGGCGCTCGAACTCGTCCATCAGGGTCAGCATGTAGCTGGGCGTGACCATGATGATCTCGGGCCGGAAGTCCTGGATGAGCTGGACCTGCTTGGCGGTCTGGCCACCGGACGCGGGGATGACGGTGCAGCCCAGTTTCTCCGCACCGTAGTGGGCGCCCAGTCCGCCGGTGAAGAGCCCGTAGCCGTAGGAGACGTGCACCTTGTGGCCGGGGCGCCCGCCGGCCGCGCGTACGGAGCGGGCCACGACGCCGGCCCAGGTGTCGATGTCCTCCTCGGTGTAGCCGACCACGGTGGGGCGCCCCGTGGTGCCGCTGGAGGCGTGGATACGGCTGACCTGTTCCTGGGGGACCGCGAACATGCCGAAGGGGTAGGTGTCGCGCAGGTCGGCCTTGGTCGTGTGGGGGAAGTGCTCGAGGTCCTCCAGCCTCCTGAGGTCCTCGGGCCGCACTCCGGCCTCGTCGAACTTGCGCTTGTACAGCGGCACGTTCTCGTAGGCGTGCTTCAGGGTCCATTGCAGGCGGGTGAGCTGCGTGGCGCGCAGTTCGTCGACACTCGTGCGTTCGGCCGGGTCGAGCGTCCGGGGGTCCGGCACCCGGCCGAGACGCTGGGGGAGGGCAGTACCGGCCGGCTGCGGGGTGGTGTCGTGGATTGCCATGGGCCTCTCCGGTTACTGAGCGCGGTTGTTCCGCCGGGCCGGGCGCCTGGGTGGGGGGCGGCGGAACGGGCCGCGTGTCGGGTGGACGCGGTGCGTCTGCGGGGACGACCGACTTGCTTACTGACCGAACGTTCAGTTACTAATGCATTAATTCAGTCCCCGGCCGACCGTGTCAAGGAGGTGTGTCGATGAGTTCACAGGTGATGGTGGCGCGCGCCACCACGAGTAGCGGGAGGTCACGCGCGAGCGAGGTCCACTCGGCCGACGGGGGCAGTCCCAGGCCCGCTGGGGCGGCGCCGCGAGCCGGGTCGACCTCGACGGGGCGCCATCGGCCCGGGGTGTCCCTTGGGCAGCTCCGGCGCCCGCATCCTGGTCACCCTCCTCGACCTCATGGAGCCTGAAGGGGCCCGTCGCGGCCCGGCCGTCCTGTGCGTGGGTGTGGGCCGGGGCGCATCTCTACTGGTGGAGCGCGTGTGAGTGAGAACTTCGAGACCCTGAACGTCGACCGGTACGAGGACCGCGTGGTGGTGGAACTGCACCGCCCCGAGGCCCGCAACGCTATCAACGGCCGCATGATCGAGGAACTGCACCGCGTGTGCGCCGAGATCGAGGCCGATCCCAGACCCCTGCTGCTGACCGGGCACGGGACCGTCTTCGCCGGCGGGGCCGACATGGCCGAGCTCCGTGCCCGTGGCCGGGAGGAGGCCCTGGCAGGGATCAACAGCCGCCTGTTCGAACGGCTGCATCGCCTCCGGGCGCCCACCGTCGCAGCGGTGGACGGGTTCGCACTGGGAGGGGGCGCCGAGCTCTCCTACGCCTGCGACATCCGAATCGCCACACACACGGCGGTCTTCGCCCAGCCCGAGCCGGGGCTGGGCATCATCGCGGGGCCGGCGCGTGCTGGCGCCTGCGCGAGCTGGTCGGTGTCTCGGTGGCCAAGCAGGTCCTGCTGGGCGGGTTCGAGCTCGACGCCGACGCGGCGCTGCGCCACGGCCTGGTCGCCGAGATCGTGCCCTCCGATGAGCTGCGCGAGCGCGCCCACGGCCTGCTGGACCGCATGACCAGGAGTTCGGCCCAGGCCCTGCGCCTGACCAAGATGGTCGTGGATGCAGAGGGGCCCCACCCGCTGGCCGACGACCTGACGCAGGCGGTGCTGTTCGAGAGCGCCGACAAACACGACCGGATGACCGGTTTCCTGGAGAGGAAGAAGCGTTGAGCAACACCGAGCAGGCCGTGCCCGCAACCGTCGCCGTCATCGGCGGGGGAACCATGGGCGCCGGTATCGTCCAGCAGTTCCTCACCGCGGGTGCCTCCGTCGTGCTGGCGGAGGCCACCGGAGAGGCCGCCGCGGCCGGGCACGAGCGTGNAAGGCCCGTTACCGCGGCAGGATCGAGCGCGACGCCCGGAGCTACCTGGAGGCGCTGTCCACCGTGGACTCGGCCGAGAAGATCCCCGCCGGGACCGGGCTGGTCGTGGAGGCCGTGCCGGAGAAACCCGAGCTCAAGATCGCCGTGCTCACCGCCGCCGAGGCCGCCGCGGGGGAGGGCGCCGTCCTGGCCTCCAACACCAGTTCCCTGTCGGTCACCGACCTCGCGGCGGCGCTGAAGCGTCCGGCACGGTTCCTGGGCTCAACCCGGTCCCGGCCTCGAAGCTCGTGGAGATCGTGACCGCCCCCGAGACCGACCCGGCGGTGCTGGAGGCGGTTCGCGGTTGGGTCGGCGCGCTGGGCAAGGCCGAGATCGTGGTCCGAGACGCTCCCGGGTTCGCCACCAGCCGCCTCGGTGTGGCACTGGGCTTGGAGGCGATCCGCATGGTCGAGGAGGGGGTCGCTTCCCCGGCCGACATCGACACCGCCATGGAACTGGGGTACCGCCACCCGATGGGGCCGCTCAGGCTGACCGACCTGGTCGGGCTCGACGTGCGCCTGGCCATCGCCGAGCACCTGGCGGGTGAACTGGGGGACCGGTTCGCGCCGCCGGAGCTCTTGCGCCGTAAGGTCGCCGAGGGCAAGCTCGGCCGCAAGAGCGGCACGGGTTTCCACGACTGGAATTGAAGGAGCGAGAGCGTGAGCGAACAGAAGGCGGCGGAGTTCGTCGAGGCCGACGGCCTGGCCACGGTGCGGCTCAACAGCCCGGCCCTGACCGGCGAGGTCAAGGAGGAGCTGCTGGGTGCGCTGCGCCAGGCGGCCGAGTCCACCACCGCGCGTGCGGTGCTGCTGCTGGGCTCGGAGAAGGCGTTCTGCGTGGGCCAGGACCTGGCCGAGCACGCCAGGATCCTGGAGGAGGAACCCGAACAGGCCCTGACGACGGTGCGCGAGCACTACAACCCCATCGTGCAGACCTTCGAGTCGATCCAGGTTCCGGTCGTGGTCGGTATCGGCGGCGCCTGCGTGGGCGCCGGCCTGGGTTTCGCGCTGGCGGGGGACGTGCGGGTGGCCGCGCGCCGGGCCAAGTTCGGCACCGCCTTCACCGGGATCGGCCTGGCCTCGGACTCGGGCCTGGCGGTGCGCCTGGTGCGTGCGTTGGGCAGCGCGCGGGCCATGGAGATGATGCTGCTGGGTACGACGATCGCCGCCGAGCGGGCCCACGAGCTGGGTCTGGTCACCGAGGTCGTGGACGACGACGCCTGGGAGCAGCGCGCCCGTGAGCTGGCCTCGGTCCTGGCTGCCGGGCCGACCAGTGCGTTCGTGGCTGCCAAGCGCGAGGTGCGTTCGGCCTCCGAGGGCGGGTGCGATCTGCCCGAGCTGCTGGAGGAGGAGGCCGACCTCCAGAACGAGCTCGGCGTGACCGGCGACCACGTCGGCGCGGTGAAGTCCTTCCTGAACAAGGAGAAGCCGGTCTTCTCCGGCAGCTGACGGAGGGGGCGCCCGCGGGCGCCCCCTCCGGTCGCGTTCGGATCCGGCCGCCGGGGGCTTGCATCGGGCGGTCGGATCCGGGGATACTAATTACTTACCGAACGTTCGGTTATCAATGGGGACGGAGGACGGAGAACCATGACAACCACGGCCCAGGAAGCGCCCCCCGGTGACGACCGGGCCCGGCAGGCCGACTTCGACGCGAAGGTCGCCTCCAACCAGCGCATCGAACCCCGTGACTGGATGCCGGAGGGCTACCGCAGGACGCTCGTGCGCCAGGTCGCCCAGCACGCCCACTCCGAGATCATCGGCATGCAGCCCGAGGGCGACTGGATCGCGTCCGCGCCGAGCCTGCGCCGCAAGGCCATCCTGCTCGCCAAGGTCCAGGACGAGGCCGGCCACGGCCTGTACCTCTACGCTGCCGCCGAGACCCTCGGCATCGACCGCGCCGAGCTCACCGAGCGCCTGATCGAGGGCCGCCAGAAGTACTCCTCGATCTTCAACTACCCCTCCCTGACCTATGCCGACGTCGGTGTCATCGGCTGGCTCGTGGACGGCGCCGCGATCTGCAACCAGGTGCCGCTGTGCCGCACGTCCTTCGGGCCCTACGCCCGCGCCATGGTGCGTATCTGCAAGGAGGAGTCCTTCCACCAGCGCCAGGGCTACGAGCTGCTCATGCGCATGATGGAGGGCACCGAGGGCCAGCGCGCCATGGTCCAGGACGCCGTCGACCGCTGGTGGTGGCCGTCGCTGATGATGTTCGGCCCGCCCGACGCCGACTCGCCCAACACTCAGCAGTCGCTGGAGTGGGGCATCAAGATCGACACCAACGACGCCCTGCGCCAGAAGTTCGTCGACATGACCGTGCCCCAGGCCGACAAGCTCGGCGTCACGCTGCCCGACAGCGAGCTGGCCTGGAACGAGGAGAGCGGCCAGTACGACTTCGGTGAGCCCGACTGGAACGAGTTCAAACGGGTCGTCACCGGGTCCGGCCCCTGTAACGCCGAGCGCGTGGCCCGCCGCCGCGTCGCACACGAGAAGGGCGCGTGGGTCCGCGATGCCGCCACCGCCTACGCGAAGAAGCACCAGAACTCCCGGGAGGTCGCCGTATGAGCGCCGACGAAAAGCCCCGTCCCGTCCGGCCCGAATGGCCGCTCTACGAGGTCTTCGTCCGCGGCAAGCGCGGCCTCAACCACGTGCACGTGGGCTCCCTGCACGCCCCGGACGACCGGATGGCGCTGCACAACGCCCGCAACCTGTACACGCGCCGCAACGAGGGCGTCAGCATCTGGGTGGTGCTCGCGGAACACATCACCGCCTCCAGCCCGGACGAGAAGGACCCCTTCTTCGAGCCGAGCGGTGACAAGGTCTACCGCCACCCCACCTTCTACCCCGTCCCGGAGGACGTCCCCCACATCTAGGGTCTGTTTGGTGGACGCCTTCCGTTGCTCCGGCCGGCTACTGCCCCGCCAGGCGTCCGTCGAGGGCGGTGGCGGGTGACGGGCGGGCGCAGCCAGTGGTGCGGTCGCAAGGCCGAAGAAGGGGTCGGCCGGATGCGCCGTCGACTGATGAGAACGCAGCGAGAGTGCCGCTGGGGCGCCGCGCAGCAGGTGATCGGTGTTACCGAACAGGCCCTGGGACAGGCGCCCGAGCGCCGCGGCCCGCCCGCACGGGCACGCACCCAGGGGACCGAAGAGGCACAGAGGAACGACAATGAGTGGCGACAACATCTTCACCGGCCTGGTCGAGGAACACGACAGCGACACCCGCTGGGCCTTCGGTACCGGTTTCACCGAGGCGCTCGCGGGTGTGGACACCACCCTCCCCGAGGGCGTGGACGGTGAGGACCTGGCGCGGTACTGCCAGATGCTCGGCGACGACGCCCTCGTCCAGGCCCAGCGCCTGAGCCAGTGGGTCACCGACGCACCCGAGCTGGAGGAGGAGGTGGCCCTGGCCAACATCGCGCTGGACCTTCTCGGCCAGGCCCGCCTGCTGCTGGCCCGGGCCGGACAGGCCGACGGCACCGGTCGGGACGAGGACGACTTCGCCTACCGGCGCGAGGCCGCACAGTTCCGCAACGTCCGCCTGGCCGCGGCGCCCCGGGGCGACTTCGCCCGTGCGATCACGACCCTGCTGGTGCTGTCCGGCTGGCGGCTGTCCCTGATGAGCCGACTGCGTGAGAGCCGCGACCCGGTCCTGGCCGCGATCGCCGCCAAGGCCGTCAACGAACTGGCCTACCACCGCGAGTACGCGGTCTCCTGGGCGCTGCGCCTGGGTGACGGCACCGAGTACTCCCACGAGCGCATGGCCGCGGCGGTGGCCGACGTGTGGCCCTCCACCGGCGAACTGTTCGCCACCCACCCCGTCGAGGCCCGCATGTCCCGGCTCGGCGTGGGCGTCGACCCGGCCGCGGTCGCCGCCGAGGTCCACGACGTGCTCGTGCAGGTCCTGACCACCGCCACCCTCGACGAGCCCGGAGCCTTCCCGGAACCGGCCGAGGCCGGACGCAGAGGCGACCACGGGCCCGAGCTCGCTCCGCTGCTGGAAGAGATGCAGCAGGTGGCCCGAGAGCACCCGGAGGCGTCATGGTGACCACGCTGACCGACCGCGACCGCGCCCACCGGGCCGCAGCAGCGGTGACCGACCCCGAACTGCCCATGCTCACCCTCGAGGACCTGGGGATCCTGCGGGAGGTCCGGGTCGGGGAGGAGGGCACCGTCACGGTGTGGATCACGCCCACCTACTCGGGCTGCCCCGCACTGGCCGAGATGCGGGTGGACGTCGACCGTGCCGTCAGGGCCGCCGGCTTCGAGCAGGTCGAGGTGCGCACCGCGCTGTCCCCGGCCTGGAGCTCGGACTGGATCACCGACGAGGGCCGCCGCAAGCTCACCGAGCACGGCATCTCCCCGCCCGGCCGGGCACCGGTCCGCACCAGCGGCCCCGTCCCGCTCACCCTCTCGCCCACCAGGACCGCCCCGCGCTGCCCGCTCTGCGGCGGCGCCGACACCGAGGAGCTGTCCCGGTTCGGCGCGACCTCGTGCAAGTCGCTGCACCGCTGCTGCAGCTGCCTCGAACCGTTCGAGCACGTCAAGGAGATCTGACAGTGTCCACAACCGTGACCGAAGCGCCCGCACGGAACCGGGCCGCCTTCCACCGGCTGCGCGTGGCCGACGTCGAGCACCTGTGCGACGACGCCGTCGCTGTCACCTTCGACGTTCCCGACCACCTTGCCGACTTCTACGCGTTCGCGCCGGGCCAGTCCCTGACCCTGCGCCGCGAGGTCGACGGGGTGGAGCAGCGTCGCAGCTACTCCGTCTGCGCCCCCGTCGGCGAGGCACCGCGGGTCGGCGTGCGCCTGGTCTCGGGCGGGGTGTTCTCCACCTGGCTGGTCAAGGAGGTGCAGGCCGGAGACGAGATCGAGGTGGGCGCCCCCACCGGACGGTTCAGCCCCGACCTCGGCCGGGCGGGGCGGCACGTGTTGGTGGCCGCCGGTTCCGGCATCTCCCCGGTGCTGTCGATGGCCTCCTCGCTCCTGGCGCGCACCGACTCCACGGTGACGCTGCTGTACGGCAACCGCCGCAGCGCCTCGGTGATGTTCGCCGACGAGCTGGCCGATCTCAAGGACCGCTACGGCGCCCGGCTGGAACTGGTGCACGTGCTCTCCCGGGAACCCCGGGAGTCTGAGCTGTTCACCGGACGGCTGGACGCCGACAAGCTCGACCAGCTGCTCAGCACGGTCGTGGCGCCCGACGCCGTCGACCACTGGTGGCTGTGCGGCCCCTACGGCATGGTCACCGATGCCCAGCAGATCCTGGCCGACCACGGTGTCGAGGGCGAGCGCATCCACCAGGAGCTGTTCTTCGTCGAGGGTGCCGAACCGCCGCCCCAGGCCCGCCACGAGGAGCCCGAGGTCGAGGGCCCCTCCACCGAGGTGACCGTCGTCCTGGACGGGCGATCCAGCACCATGACGCTGCCGCAGGGCGTGCCGGTGCTCGACTCGGCCCAGCGTTACCGCCCCGACCTGCCCTTCGCCTGCAAGGGCGGGGTGTGCGGTACCTGCCGCGTCATGGTCTGCGACGGCGAGGTGAAGATGCGCCGCAACTACGCCCTGACCCCTGCCGAGGTCGACGCCGGGTACGCGCTGGCCTGCCAGTCGCTGCCCACGACCGACGGACTCACGGTCGACTTCGACTCCTGAGCCGGCGCGGGGGACCAGCAGTTGCCCCGCCTGCCTCGGGGATCCACCCCCGCCCCCGGTGGGCGGGTTCGAGGAAGGAGAAGGGCACCCCGCCCGGCCGGGGCGCCCGACACACGGTTGAGCACCACCGAGCCCCCGCAGGGGGAGAACGAGACCGCCCGCCGCATGTTCGAGGCCGACCACGCCTCCAAGAACCTGGGCATGCGTCTGGTCGAGGCCGGTCACGGCACAGCGGTCGTGGAGATGGCCGTGGGCCCCCTCATGGTCAACGGCCACGGCATCGCACACGGCGGGTTCGTCTTCACCCTGGCCGACACCGCCTTCGCCTGTGCCTGCAATGTCGACGGCCGCGGGGTCACAGTGGCCTCCGGCGCCGACGTGACCTTCGTGGCCCCCGCCGAAGAGGGCGACCTGCTTGTGGCCAACCNAACGGGTGGTCCAGGGCCGCAGCGGGATCTACGACGTGACCGTGCGCCGGGGCGAGGACGTGGTCGCCGAGTTCCGCGGCCGCAGCCGGACCCTGCCGCGGACCTGAGACGGGGCGCTTCGGACCACACGAGGAACCGGACAGGGCGGCGATCCGGTTCACGACACCACTGAGTGGCCCCGTGTGGTCGGGGCCGGCCGACGAGACCCTGGCCGCGGCCGGGGCCGACGAGTGGAGCGCACCGGAGACTGCACCCGAACGCACCACCCGTCGGCGCACGGGGCACGGTATCCGGTGGCGCCGGACCGGATCCTGACACGGAACAGGGCGCATCGAGTGAACTTCCGGGTGTATCGGGGCATCGGACTCGTCGAGTGGGTGCGCCCCGTTGCCGACCACATCCCCCGTCCCCCTGAAAGGCGCCGATGTCCCCATCCCCTGACGCCGTGACCCTGCCGCCCGGACTCGCGCCGCTCGAGGAGGGCGACCCGGAACAGGTCGGCCCCTACAAGGTCGTGGGACGCATCGGCTCTGGCGGCATGGGTGCCGTCTACGGGGCCCTGGACGGGCAGGGCGTGTGCGTGGCCGTCAAGACCGTGCACGCCGGGGCCGCCCGGAGACCCTCGTTCCGGGAGGCCTTCGCCCGCGAGGTCGAGATGCTGGGACGCGCCGACGGGGTCAGTACCGCGCGCCTGCACGCCGCCGACCCCGGGGCGGAGGTGCCGTGGCTGGCCTTCGACTACGTGCCCGGCCGCGACCTGCGCGCCCACGTGCGCGCCTTCGGTCCGCTGGAGGGCGACATGCTCCGCACGTTCGCCCTGGGCGCGGCCGAGGGGCTCGCAGCGCTGCACACGGCGGGCATCGCGCACCGTGACATCAAGCCGGGCAACGTCATCCTGTCCCCGCACGGACCGAAGATCGTGGACTTCGGGATCGCCGTCGACATCGGCACCGAGCGCTCCGATGACGCCTCGGCCACCTACGGGACCCCCGGTTGGGCGGCACCCGAACGCTACTCCGGGGCCGCCGCGGACCCGGCAGCCGACGTGTTCGCCTGGGGTGGGCTGGTCACGCTGGCTGCCACGGGGCACCAGCCGTTCGGGACCGGTGACGCGGGCGAGCTGGCGCGCCGGGCGCGCGAGGGCGCACACGACGTCGACGGGGTGCCCGAGGATCTGGTCGGTCTGGTCGAGGAAGCGCTGTCGGTGGATCCGGACCGGCGTCCGACCTCCGAGGCCCTGGTGGGGGCGCTGCTGCCGGAGCTGCCGGAAGTCTCGGCCGAGGGAACGCAGAGGCAGGACGGCGGCCGCCCGGTCACGGCCGCCGGCACCCTGCGCCGCATGCTCGGCGACTACTGGAGCGGTGTGGACGACGCCGGTCACGACCCCGCCCGATGGGCCGCGGTGTTGGGTACGGCCTCCGCGGTCGGCCTGGGTGCGGGCGCAGCGGGGTCGGGTGTTCCGGGCTCCGGGGCTGCCGGGTCCGCGGGCGCTGGAGGAGGCGCTACCGGAACCGCAGGTACTGCCGCGGCCGGCAGTGGCGCCGGCGGCTCGGGGGCGGCCTCCGGGGGTGTGCTGAGCGCGGTCGCCACGTCCAAGACGGGGCTGGCCGGTGCGGGGCTTCTCACGGTGGCCGGGCTGGCCACGGTGGGTGCGGTCGCCTACGACCAGCTCCGGGTCACGCCGGGGGAGAGGATCAGCGCGGCCGCGGACGTGCTCGAGCAGGGGCAGGGGTTCACCGCCTCGGTGGAGCGCTCCTTCACCGAGGAACACGCGCAAGAGGTCTCCGACCGGACCGGGGTGCCCGTGGACCAGGTGGTGGAGGGCAGCCTCATCGAGGAGGAGTACCTGTACTCGGCCGGCACCGACACCTTCATCGTCCGGGGCGAGGGGATGGGTGGCGGTACCACGGCGGTGGCCGGCCACGAGGGGGACCTGTACGTGTACGCGGAGCGAGAGGAGGAGTGGATGTCCACCATCGAGCCCGTGGAACCCGGGCCCGGCGTCAGTGCCGAATCCGTTGCCGCCACTCTGGCCACAGCGCCGCTGCGGATGCCGTCCGAGGAAGAGGCCGAGGTTGTTGAGGGTGAGGAGCGTGTGTACACAGGCCCCACCGTGCTCGGACTCCTGGACGAAGGGGACCTCGTGGAGGAGGAAGCCACAGCGTGGATCGCCCTCGACGGGGAGGAGGGGCCGGTGTGGGCCGAGTACTCGGCGGAACGTTGGGACGTCCGGGTGGAGTTCGATGAGGTCGACGCCGACGTGCCGCTGGAGGACCCCCAAGTGTGGGCCGAAGGTGAGCCGGGGCCCGGCTGGGACGTGGTCTACGCCCCGATTTGCGGCACCGTGGTCATGGGCTACCCAGAGGAGAAGGAGTGGTCGGTCCAGGCCAGTGGTTGGGATATGGACTGCGACCGCGCGATGGACGTGGCGGACGTGCTGGAGAACCCGAGTGAGCACCAGGACAGGCGGGTGTTCCTCAACGGCCGCTTCTCCAGGGGCACGACCAGCGTCATCGATGGGGCCGTGGCCTGCGGCGACTCCTGGGACGGCGAGGTTGCTGCGGAGGAGGACCCGGACGAGAGCGCCGTCTCCTACCCACCGTGCAGGCCGTCGAGCGAGCCGACACGGCCTCATGCTGAGGATCCCGAATACTACGAGGCCGAGATCGAGGACATCGCGCTGATCCACTTCCACAAGCAGGGTTGACCGGGGCCGACACGACAAAGGTCCGGGGGCGCGACGGTGTCGCGCCCCCGGACATAGCTGTGGCCCGCGTCCCCCAACGCGGGCCACAGCGGGCGCGGCCAGGGTGCACTGAGTGCGGTCTGGCCGCTGGGAAGGCGGATGCGGCGTCTCTGGGCGTGTCGGAAACCCCCATTACCGACACGCGCGCTCGCATCCGCGCATGGTTTGTGGTGAGTGCTTCGAGGGTCCTGAAGGGTGCGGGGTTTTCGGTCTCGAGGCGCTTCACCTGGCTCAACGCCTCTTATGGCTGTGGTGTTCCCGCTGCAGGGACCGATTTTTCGCCGGGGCCGGTAAAAACCCGGTGCGGGTACGGCAACGGGAGGGTCCGGGGGAGGGGTGCGGAGGGTCGTCCGGGCCGGGTCGGCGCGGCCGAAACCCCTGTCACGCGGGGCTTTCGGTGCATGGGAGGTGGGAGGGGCGCGTGGGCTCCCCGGCGGGTCGGGGCGGTCGGGTGTGCCGGGACACCCGAGGTGGAGGGTTAGCTCACGGCTCGGGGTGCGGGAACGCGGTGTCGGTGCGTGCGGCCGGCCGCACGGGCGGCGGAGTGGTGCGGCGGTGCCGGCTCGGTCTCGGTGCCGGCGGTGGGGCGACTGTGGCGCTCCAGGTGTTCCAGCACCTCGGGCAGGGCCTGGGAGAGGCGGACGGGTGCGCGGTCCTCGGTGGTGGTCTCGACGGGGTCGGTGGGGGTCATGGCGGTGCGGGCGCGGGCGCCCTGCCTCCTCGTCGGGTGCGGTCGGTCGGCGGTCGCGGCCGCGGTGACCGAGGGTGTTTCGTCCTTTACCTGGGATAGCACGCCGCGGTGACATTCTGCGGACACAGAGTGTGCCTGTGGACGAACACGGCCTCTCGAGGGAGGGGAATGCAGCGGTCGTTCGGGGTGTTCACACGTGGTAGCTTCTGAGGAAGCTGTTTCTATGGAAGCAAATACGGGAGCGGGTCATGCAGTTCGGAGTCTTCTCGGTCAGTGATGTCACCCCCGACCCCACGACCGGGCGCACACCCACCGAGGGCGAGCGCATCAAGGCGATGGTGCGCATCGCCCTGAAGGCCGAGGAGGTGGGCCTGGACGTCTTCGCCACAGGTGAGCACCACAACCCGCCGTTCGTGGCCTCCTCGCCCACGACCATGCTCGGCTACATCGCCGCGCAGACCGAGCGCCTCCAGCTCTCGACGGCGACCACCCTCATCACCACCAACGACCCGGTCAAGATCGCCGAGGACTTCGCGATGCTGCAGCACCTGGCCGACGGCCGGGTGGACGTGATGATGGGGCGCGGCAACACCGGCCCGGTCTATCCCTGGTTCGGTTACGACATCCGCGAGGGCATCAACCTGGCCCTGGAGCACTACAACCTTCTGCACCGTCTCTGGCGCGAGGACGTCGTGGACTGGCAGGGCAAGTTCCGGACCCCGCTGCAGGGCTTCACCGCCACCCCGCGCCCGCTCGACGGCGTGCCGCCCTTCGTCTGGCACGGCTCGATCCGCAGCCCGGAGATCGCCGAGCAGGCCGCCTTCTACGGCGACGGGTTCTTCCACAACAACATCTTCTGGCCGGCCACCCACACCCGCAAGCTCATCTCGCTGTACCGGCGCCGTTACGAGTACTACGGCCACGGCAAGGCAGAGGAGGCCGTCGTCGGGCTCGGCGGTCAGGTCTTCATGCGCAAGAACTCCCAGGACGCCGTCAAGGAGTTCCGGCCCTACTTCGACAACGCACCCGTCTACGGCGGCGGCCCGTCCCTGGAGGAGTTCACCCGCGAGACCCCGCTGACCGTCGGCAGCCCGCAGGAGGTCATCGACCGTACGCTCGGTTTCCGGGAGATGTTCGGCGACTACCAGCGCCAGCTCTTCCTCATGGACCACGCCGGCCTGCCGCTCAAGACGGTCCTGGAACAGCTCGACATCCTCGGCGAGGAGGTCGTGCCCGTGCTCCGCGAGGAGTTCGCCGCCAAGAAGCCCGCCCACGTCCCCGACGCACCCACCCACGCCTCGCTCCTGGCCGCGAAGACGGCCGCAGGGGAAGGGGAACAGGAGGAGCAGTCATGACACGCAGGATCGTCACCGTCAGCGCGGGGATGAGTACCCCGTCCTCGACCCGTCTGCTGGCCGACCGGCTCACCGGGGCCACCGAGAAGGCGCTGTCCGAACGCGGCGAGCAGGTGCAGAGCCGCGTCGTGGAACTGCGCGACCTCGCGCACGACATCATGAACGCCATGACCACCCGCGTGCCCACCGGAGAACTGCGGGGCGTACTGGAGGACCTCGGGCAGGCCGACGGCGTCATCGCCGTCACCCCGGTCTTCAACGCCTCCTACAGCGGGCTGTTCAAGTCCTTCTTCGACATCGTCGACCCCGACGACCTCGACGGGCTGCCCGTACTCATGGGCGCCACCGGGGGCAGCCCGCGCCACTCCCTGGTGCTCGAGCACGCCCTGCGCCCCATGTTCTCCTACACCCGCTCCACGGTCGTGCCCACCGGGGTCTACGCGGCCTCGGAGGACTGGGGCTCGGGCGAGAACGGTGGCCGCGAACTGGGCGACCGGATCGACCGTGCCGGACGCCAGCTCGCGATGCTGGCCACCGAGCGCGCACCGAAGGGCGCCGACCCCTTCGAGGAGCCCACGCCCTTCGCCGACCTCATGTCGGGCCTGGGTACCTGAGGGCCCGACCGAAGGGGCCGGGCGCGTACTGCTCCCCGCGCCCGGCACGCCCGTTTCCCGGCGGCCCCGAACAGGGGGCCTGTCAAAACCGAACGCCGTTCGTTAACGTTGCGCCATGGACGCCGCGCGCATCTACGCCAACACTCAGAACCGCCTGTTCGACCTGGCCTCCGGCCTGACCGAAGAACAGGCCGACGCACCCGTCCCGGCCCTGCCCGAGTGGACGGTCACCGAGACCTACGCCCACCTCGCCGGTATCTGTTCCGACGTGCTCAGCGGGGCCCTGACCCCGCCGGCCACCGACACGGTCACCGCACGCCAGGTCGCCGAACGCGCACACCTGGACGCCGACGAGATCTGCCAGGAGTGGAAGGCCGAGACCCCCGCCTTCCTCGACCTGCTCTCCACACAGCAGCGCACCCGCTACCGCTTGCCCGTGGTCGACATCTGGCACCACGAGAACGACCTCCGCGGGGCCCTGGAGCTCGGACCGAACACCGAGGACGCCGACCAGATCGCCGACTTCACCATCGGCGGCCTGGCCAAGGGATGGAGCCCCGAGCTGCCGTCGGTCCGCGTCGAGGGCACCGGAACCGGCCGGACCTGGACCCTCGGCCAGGGCGAGGACCTCATCTGGCGCGCCCCGCTGTTCGAGCTCGTCCGGGCCGTGCTCGGCCGCCGAAGCAAGGGCCAGGTCGCCGCCATGGACTGGAGCGGTGACCCCGCACCCGTCCTGCGACACCTTTCCGCCATGCCCTTCCCCGAACGCGAGCTGGCGGTCTGAGCCCGGGTGCACTTCGCCCCGCGGCCCCGGCAGGCCGCGGGGCGCGCCCGTTCCCTTTTGCCACGTCGGCAACAGAACTTGAGGCACGCGGTGCGCGCGGGCACCGTGGGCCCCGCGTCCGCCGCACACGGCAGGCGGGGCACCGACGACGGGGGAGTGGGCTCGTGTCCGACGCAACGTACGACCGCGACTACTGGGAAGACCGCTACTCCGGCCACGGCGGCCACGGGCGCGGTGGGCTCGAGGCCAGCCCGCACCTGATCGCCGAGATCGCCCGCCTGGAACCCGGGAGCGCCCTGGATGCCGGCTGCGGCACCGGGACCGACACCCTCTGGCTGGCCGGGCAGGGATGGCGGGTCACCGCGGTCGACATCGCCCAGAACGCCCTGGAGACCGCCCGCGCCCGCGTACAGGAGATCGGTGCACCCGTCGCCGAGCGTGTGCACTGGCAGCGCGAGGACCTGACCACCTGGGAACCGCCGGCCGGAGGGTACACGCTCGTCCACTCCCACTACGTACACACCGACGCGCCCCGCCCCGACCTGTACCGGCGCCTGGCCACGGCCGTGGCACCCGGAGGGACCCTGCTCGTGGTCGGCCACCATCCCGACGGCCTGCACGGCGACGCGGCGCACGCCGGACACCACGGCACGCAGCTGACCGCGCAGGAGGTGGCGGACCTGCTCGATCCGGGCGAGTGGACCGTGGAGACCGCCGACGCGCGCGTGCGCACCGCCACCGTCGGCGACGGGCGCGAGATCACCCTGCACGACGCCGTCCTGCGCGCCCGCAGGAAGACCGCCCGGTGACCGCCGGCCCCCGGGCGGTCGTCATTCGCGCCGGTCGGGCAGGTAGGGGATCCGGTCGATGGCACGTACTTCGCCCACCGTCGACCACTCGTTGCGGCCCAGGCGCGCGAGTGGGCGCAGGAGCTCCACGTCCGGGTGCCCGCCCGCGGTCAACGCCGCTTCGTCCACGGCGGCGTTGACCACCCGGCCGAACACCACGGTGGAGTTGCCCAGACGCAGCGTCGAGTGCAGCTCGCACTCCAGCGCCGCGGGGGATCCCGCGACCCGCGGCGGGGCGACCAGGCTGGCGGCCTCACGCTCCACACCGAGCTCGTCGAATTCGCTGGTGTGCGGCGGGTACGGGGTTCCGCTGGCGTTGACCTGTTCCTGCAGCCACTCGGGGGCCAGGTTCACGACGAACTCGCCGGTCTCCTCGGCGTTGATGAGGGAGTCCTTGCGGCGCACCGACGTGAACTGCACGATCGGCGGTTCGACGCAGGAGACGGTGAAGAAGGAGTGCGGGGCCAGGTTGTCGACACCGTCGGCGGAGGTCGTCGACACCCAGGCGATCGGGCGGGGGACCACGACGGCCGTCATGAGTTTGTAGAAGTCGTGGCCGGAGAGGTCCTGCGGGGTCCATTCTGTACGCATCACGGTCCATTGTCCCGTGTGTGCCGGGGCGCCGGGGGCATACTCGCCGCATGGACCTTGTCACCGCCGACGACGTACGGGCCGCGGCCACCCGCATCGATGGACTGGTGGTTCGAACCCCCTTGACCGCGGGCCCCGGAGCCGACCCCGGTTTCTGTCTCAAGCCCGAGAGTCTGCAGCCCACGGGCGCGTTCAAACTGCGCGGCGCCACCAACGCCGTCGCCCTGCTCGACGCCGACCAGCGCGCGCACGGGGTCGTCACACACTCATCGGGCAACCACGGACTGGCTCTGGCCACCGCCGCCCGCGCCCAGGGTGTGGACTGCACCGTCGTGGTGCCCGAGGGCGCGCCGGAGGTGAAGGTGGAGCGTATCCGTGCCGCCGGGGCCCGGGTCGAACTCGTCCCGGTGGAGGAGCGTCTTGCCCGTGCCCGGCAGCTCGAGCAGGAGCAGGGTCTGCAGTTGGTGCCGCCCTTCGATGCCCCGGCGGTGATCGCCGGCCAGGGCACCGTCGGCCTGGAGGTCCTCGAGCAGTCCCCGGACGTGGAGACCGTCGTGGTGCCCGTCGGGGGAGGAGGCCTCGCCTCGGGGGTGGCCACCGCGGTGCGCACCGTGCACCCGGGCAGGGTGCGGGTCGTGGGGGTGGAACCGGAACTGGCGGGTGACGCAGCCGAGAGCCTGCGCCTGGGCCGCCGCGTCACCTGGCCGGCCGAACGCACCGGGCGCACCATGGCCGACGGGGTGCGCACCGGACTCTCGGACCTGACCTTCGCGCACCTGAACGCCCGTCTGGAGGGCATCGTCACCGTCACCGAGGAGGAGATCGCCCACGCGGTGACGGTGCTGGCGCGCGGGTCGCGCCTGGTCGCCGAACCCAGCGGGGCGCTGGCGGCCGCCGCGGTGCTGTCCGGCCGGGTCGCGGGCGATCCCGCGCGCCCCGGATCCACCGTCGCGGTCGTCTCCGGCGGCAACGTGGACCCGGAGCTGTTCGCGCGGCTGCTGGCCGTGGAGGAGAACGAAGGCTGATCCGTCCGGCGCCGGCGGTGCCGAAGAGGCCGGGGCGGCACCCTGGTTCCGGTGTCGGCTCCGGGGGCCGGGTCGGGGCCGGGCTGCGCAGAATCGCGGCCGGCCCCTCAGTCCCTGGTCAGGAGGGCTTGTCGGAGTGGCCCAGTGGGCGGTCGGGAGCGATGCGGTCGCGGACCAGGCGCTTGATGTCGGAGGCGTCGGTGAAGGCGGCGTCGCTCTTGCGCGACCACACCACGTCACCGTCCACGCGCACCTCGAAGACGCCGCCTGTGCTCGGGACCAGCGCCACCTCGCCGAGTTCGCCCTCGAAGGTGGTCAGCAGCTCCTGGGCCATCCATGTGGCGCGGGGCAGCCAGCGGCAGCGCGTGCAGTACTCGATCTCCAGCCTGGGGCTGTGGGGTTCTCGTGACACGGCCCCAGTATGCCGGTCGGCGTGCGGAACTGCCGAAGCGGGACCCGGAGACGGAGCTCAGGGGTGGCTGGGCTCGCGCCCGTTTGCCGCCACGGCGCCGGTGGGGGCGTGGGCGACCAGTTCCTCGGTCCCGCGCAGGTCCTGGGGGAGCTCGGCCGTCTCTGCGACCGGTTCGGGCTCGCTCGCGGTCGCGGCGGCGCGGTCCTCGCGACGGCGCATGGCCATGTCGGAGACGATTGCCAGGCCGAAGGCGACGGCCAGCGCGGCGATGACCGCCAGCACGGTGAGCGCGGTGCCGATGGACGTGGGGTCGGTCATGAGGGGCTCCGGGGATCGGGTTCGCACCTTCGCCTTCAACCGTAATAGGTGTTAACTTTCAAACCCACTGTTCGCGACAGTGAAGTACGTCATACCCCTGGGTGGGGAGGCAGCCAGCCCGGGAACGCGGCGGGCCCCGTCCTGGGACAGAACGGGGCCCGCACCACAGGAAGAATCCGATCAGAGGATCGCTCCCGGGCTGTAGGAGGCTGCCTCCGGGTGGGCGGCCACGACCTCCTCGACCCGCTCGACCACCGAGGCGACCTGGTCGGCGGCCGCACCCGTGAACGTCAGACGGTCGGACAGCAGCGCGTCGAGCGCCCCGCGGTCCAGCGGGAAACGCTCGTCCGCGGCCAGACGGTCCAGCAGCTGGTTGCCGGCACCCTCCTGGCGCATCGCCAGCGCCGAACCCACCGCGTGCTCCTTGATGACCTCGTGCGCGCTCTCGCGGCCCATACCAGCACGCACCGCCGCCATCAGCATCTTCGTCGTGGCCAGGAACGGCAGGTAACGGTCCAGCTCCGCCGAGACCACAGCGGGGAAGGCCCCGAACTCGTCCAGCACCGTCAGCATCGTCTCGACCAGCCCGTCGAAGGCGAAGAAGGCGTCCGGCAGCGCGACCCGGCGCACCACCGAGCACGACACGTCGCCCTCGTTCCACTGGTCGCCGGCCAGCTCACCGGCCATCGACGCGTACCCGCGCAGGATCACCGTCAGACCGTTGACCCGCTCGCACGAACGGGTGTTCATCTTGTGCGGCATCGCCGACGAGCCCACCTGGCCCTCGACGAAGCCCTCGGTCACCAGCTCCTGCCCGGCCATCAACCGGATCGTCTTGGCCAGGGACGACGGCCCGCCCGCGAGCTGCACCAGCGCCGTGACCGCCTCGAAGTCCAATGACCGCGGGTAGACCTGGCCCACGCTGGTGAACCGGTGCGCGAACCCCAGGTGCCCGGCGACCTCCCGCTCAAGGGCGGCCAGTGCCTCGCGGTCGCCGCCGAGCAGGTCCAGCATGTCCTGCGCAGTGCCCACCGGGCCCTTGATACCGCGAAGCGGGTACCGGGCGATGAGCTCGTCCAGGCGGCCGTAGGCCACCAGGACCTCGTCCGCGATCGACGCGAACCGCTTGCCGAGCGTGGTGGCCTGCGCCGCGACGTTGTGTGAACGCCCCGCCATCACCGTCTCGCCGTACTCCGCGGACAGCCGGCCCAGCCGCGCCAACAGCGCCACCGTGCGGTCCCGGGCCAGCAGCAGACTGTCGCGCACCTGGAGCTGCTCGACGTTCTCGGTCAGGTCGCGCGAGGTCATGCCCTTGTGGACGTGCTCGTGGCCGGCCAGGGCGTTGAACTCCTCGATGCGCGCCTTGACGTCGTGGCGCGTGACGCGCTCGCGCTCGGCGATCGAGGCCAGGTCGACCTGTTCCAGGACCTTTTCGTAGTCCTCGACCACACCGTCGGGCACGTCCACGCCCAGACGCTTCTGGGACCGCAGCACGGCCAGCCACAGCCGCCGTTCGGCGACCACCTTGTATTCGGGGGACCACAGCCGGGTCAGCTCCGGGGACGCGTACCGGGCGGCCAGGACATCGGGGATCAGCGGTTTCGCACTCACGTCGGGCCATCCTAGCGGGCCCGGGCCACCCGCGGACGCGCAGGTCGCACCCCCACCGGCAGGACCCGCCGCCGCGGGTGGGGCAGGCCCTACCGAAGGACGGTGGCGCGACCGATTCCCGGCGCCGCCCCCGCTCTCTAGCGTGGAACGCATGAACGAACACACCGACACCGGCGCCCCGCGCGGCCACCCCGACGCCCCGGACACGGTCCTGCGCGCCATGCTCCGCCCCCGGTTCCTGCTGACCGCCTGGCCCTGGCGCGCCGCGGCCTTCACCGCGGGCAGCATGGTCGTGCTCGGTGTGCTCGTCTCGGTCGCCGCGCCCCTCTACACGCCCTGGGTGCTGTCGCTGGGGCTCGTGCTCTCCACCCCCGACACCTTCTTCGGCGGGGCCGGCGTCGCCCTGGTCCTGGTCGGCCTGGCCCTCGGAGCGCTCTTCGGCCCGCTCGTGGGCCTGGTCCTGGGCACCGTCGACCGCTGGCGCCTCGGCCTCATCGACGACGACGTGCCCCCGAGCGGGCACCGGCCCGTCACCGAACCCGGCCCCGGGGCGTGGCTGCGCGTGCGCTACACCGAGGCCGCCACCTGGCGCGAGGTCGCCCACGTCGCCCTGTCCCCGGTCGTGCTCGGACTGACCGCCTTCGTCCTGGGCAGCCTCATCCCCCTGGCCCTGATCCTGGTCGCCTCCCCGCTGCTGCTCACCACACCGGGCGAGGCCGTCGCGCTCGGGCCGGTCACGCTCACCACGCCGCAGGAGGCGTTGCCCTACGCGCTGGCCGCACCGGTCCTGCTCGTCATCGCCCTCTACGCCAACGCCCTGCTGGCCGGGGTGCACGGCCTCATCACCCGCGCCCTGGTCACCGGCCCACCCCCCGAGGAGCTCCGCGCCGAACTCAGCGAGGTCACCGACTCCCGCGCCCGCCTCGTGGGCGCCTTCGAGTACGAGCGCCGCCGCATCGAACGCGACCTGCACGACGGTGCGCAGCAGAAACTCGTCGCCATCCAGATGGACCTCGGCCTGGCCCGACTCGACCTGCAGGAGGACAGCGGGGCCGACCGGCGGGTGGCCGCTGCCCATGCCCGCACCGGTGAACTCATCGACGACCTGCGCGAACTCGTGCGCGGCATCCACCCGCGCGTGCTCGTCGACCGCGGCCTGCCCGCCGCCCTGGGTGAACTGGCCGACCACAACCCATCGCCCGTGACCGTGGACGCCGATCTGCCCCACCGTCTGCCCGCGCACGTGGAGGCCACCGCCTACTTCGTGGCCGCCGAGGCCCTCACCAACGCCCACAAACACACCGAGGCCCGCAACGTGACCGTGCACGCCCGTGTCGACGGCCTCCGGCCCCGCCAACGCCTGACCCTGGAGGTGAGCGACGACGGCCCCGGCGGCGCCGACGCCCGCAGGGGCAGCGGGCTCACCGGCATGTCCGACCGGGTCGCCGTCATGGGCGGCACAATGGAGCTGTCCAGCCCTCCGGGCGGCCCGACCCGAGTACGAGTGGAGCTTCCGTGCCAGACCGACCCGACCCCACAGACGCCGTGACCGCGGTCCCGACCGTGCTCGCCGAGGACGGTGTGCTGTTGCGGGAGGGGCTCGTGGCACTCCTGGAACGCTTCGGTTTCCCCGTCGCCGCCGCCGTCGGGGACGCCCGCACCCTCACCGAGGCCGTGGCCGAACACCGCCCGGCGCTGGTGGTCACCGACATCCGCATGCCGCCCGACCACACCGACGAGGGCCTGCGCGCCGCCGCGGAGCTGCGCCGTTCCCACCCCGGGCTCGCGGTCGTGGCCCTGAGCCAGTACGTGGAGCTCAGTTACGCCTCCGACCTGCTCGACTCCGGCGACGGGGCCGGGGTGGGTTACCTGCTCAAGCAGCGCGTCGGCGACGTGCGCGAGTTCGCGTCGGTGCTGCGCCGGGTCGTGGAGGGCGGAACCTTCGTCGACCCCGAGGTCGTGCGCCAACTCCTGCGCCGCAGCTCCGACCCGCTCGAGCGCCTGACCGAACGCGAACGCGAGGTCCTGGCGCTCATGGCCGAGGGGCACTCCAACGGCGCCATCGCCCGCAGGCTCGTGGTCAGCGACGCCGCCGTCGGCAAGCATGTCGGCAACATCCTCGCCAAGCTCGACCTGCCGCCCGACGACAACATCCACCGCCGGGTGCAGGCGGTGCTGGCCTACCTGAGGGCTTCGGCCGACTGACGCACAGACCCGGTAGCGGCCGCGTCCGCCCGGTCAGTCGCACATCTGCCAGTCGAGGAAGACCACGGGTTCATCGCCCATGACCCACGCGTCGTGCTCCGGCGGGATGGAGACGACCTCGCCCTCACAGAATTCCTGCTCGGTTCCGTCGGCCATCCGGCAGCGCAGCCGCCCGCTGATCATGTAGCCGCCGTGGCGCATCCGGCACAGGGCCGACCCTTGGGCCGGTCCGATGTGCACCGACCACTGCCAGCCCGGCTGCAGGGTCAGGCGGACCACGTCGCGGCCGCCGACCCGGGCGAACTCGGCCCGGCCGCGTGCGAACTCCTCCACACGAGTGGGCGCGGAGAAGTCGTCCGAGGCCGGCACGGGCGAAGGCTCCTCGTCCCAGGCCTGGACGGTCGACTGATGGGCGATGCGTCCCTCGGCCAGGTCCAGCATCGTCATGCTCATGACCGCGTTGCCGTCCGGGTAGACGCACCGCTCGGTGTAGGCAGCGTGGTCGCCCTGGACGACGCACTGCAGGATCTCGTGCGTCATGTCGATCTCGTAGACCTGACGCAGCAGGTCCTCGATGGACTCCCTGCCGTGCACGACAGTGGGCATGCTGGGCGGGGTTCGTCGGTCGATCATCTCCATCTCGGCGTCTTCGGTGAACAGACGGGTGAGGACCTCGGAGTCACCCTCTTCGAGGGCCCGCTTGAACGTGTCGAGGTCGAAACGTGTGCTGCTGGGGGAAGCCATCCCGGTCTCCTTTCGCGCAGGGCCCTCACCCCGGCGGAGGGGCCCACTGACCAGCGTCCTACCGCCCCAGGGTTCGATTCGATCAAGATCGGGCCATGACTTGGTCGGCCCCAGGTGGAGGTGCACGTGCGCCGGGGTGCCGGCGCGGGGTACGGGACGGGGCCGGAACGTATCGTGGTAGGTGCCCTGCCGCGCGGTGCGACACCCCCGCGCAACCCCGGAGGAGTCAGGATGGAGCCCACCGCCGCCGCACCCGAGAGCGTCACCTGGAAGGTCCACCTCGACCGTTCGATGTGGGTGGCGGGGGTGCGGGCCCTGATGCTCCAGGCCCTGCACCCGCTGGCGATGCGGGGAGTGTGGCAGCGCTCCGACTTCCGCGACGATCCCACCGGACGGCTCCTGCGCACCGCCCACTTCGTCGCCGTCACCACCTACGGCAGCCCCGACGAAGCCCGTGAACTCGGTGAGCGCGTTCGCCGGGTGCACAGCGCACTGACCTTCACCGACCCCGACACCGGGCGCATCCACCGCGTCGACCAGCACGACCTGCTCGTGTGGGTGCACTGCGCCGAGGTCTCCTCCTACCTGGAGACCACCGTGCGCGCTGGGCTGCGACTCACCCCCGCCGAGCGCGACCGCTACATCGACGAGCAGTCCCGCACCGCCGAACACGTGGGTCTGCTCCGGGACGACGTCCCCCGCGACACCGCGTCACTGCGGCGCTACCTGGCCGGGGCGCGCCCACAGTTGCGTGTGACACCGGAGGCCGCACGGGCCGTGCGGTTCCTGCTCTGGCCCGACGTGCCCGACCACCTGGCCGCCCTCGCCCCGCTCCAGCCCCTGTGGTTCCCGATCGGTGCGTTGAGTTACTACACGCTGCCCGCCTGGGCCCGCCACGCCTACGGGACCCTGCCCGAGCTGCCCGGTGCGGCCGCCGCCACCACCGAGGGCCTGCGTCTGCTGCGCGGGGGGCTCAACCGCGTCCCCGAGCGCTTCTACAACCGGATCTTCGACGAGGCCACGTTGCGCAGCGCGGACGAGGCCAAGAAGCGTCTGCTGGAGGCCGGCTACGAGGTGGAGAACGGGTTCCGTGCCCTGCGCGGCCGCACGGTCTTCCGCGCCCCGGCGCCCGGACCCGGGTCCGGGTGGCCCTCCGGAGCCTGACCGGGGCGGCCGCCAGGCACAGGTCGGGCCCGCGCCGAGCAGTCCGGCGCGGGCCCGTCACTCAGTGCGAACCGAAGGGCGCGCTACCGCCCCAGGACGCGGCGCAGTGCGCCCAGAACCAGCTCGGCCCGGTCCAGGCGGGCGTTGTGGCCCATGAGGCCGATCCGCCACACCGAAGCGGAGTAGGGGCCGACCCCGGCACCGATCTCCAGACCGTAGTCCCGCAGCAGCTGGTCGCGGACCTTGCCCGAGTCCACACCCTCGGGGACACGCACCGAGGTCAGCTGCGGCAGCCGGTGCCCCTCGGCGGCGAACAGCTCCAGACCCATTTCCTGCAGCCCCTCGCGCAGCCGGGCGCCGGCCGCCTCGTGCCGGGCCGCCACCTCGTCCGCGCCCTCCTCTTCGATGCGCGCCAGAGCCGAGTCCAGGGAGGCGACCATCGAGGTCGGTGCGGTGTGGTGGTAGGCGCGCCCGCCCGGGCCGCCGCGTACGTAGGCCCCCAGCAGCCCGAGGTCGATGTACCACACGGGCGGGGCCTGCACGCGCCGTTCCCAAGCACGCTCGGTGAAGGTGAAGGGCGCCAGTCCCGGCGGCACACCCAGGCACTTCTGGGTGCCGGAGTAGGCGATGTCCACCTGCCACTCGTCCAGCTCCATGGGCGTGCCGCCCAGGGAGGTGACGCAGTCGGCGATCAGCAGGGTGTCGTCGGAGCGCTCGCGCAGTGCCCGCCCCAGAGCGCCGATGTCGCTGACCGCGCCGGTGGAGGTCTCGGCGTGCACGGCGGCCACCAGCTTGGGGGAGGGGTGGGCGTCCAGGACCCGCTGGACGTCCACGGGCCGGCCCCACTCGTGGTCCACGCGGACCACTTCGGCGCCGTAGCGCCCGGCGACCTCGCACATGCGCTCGCCGAACAGTCCGTTGACCGCGACGACCACCGTGTCACCCTTGCGCACGGTGTTGGCGAAGGCCGTCTCCATACCGAGGGAACCGGTGCCGGAGAGCGGGAGGGTGAGCGGGTTCTCGGTGCCCCACAGGGAACGCAGGCGTCCGCAGACGCGTTCCAGCAGGGCGATGAACTGGGGGTCCAGGTGGCCGAGCAGGGGTGACGTCGAGCCCAGAGTCGCCTCCGGGTAGGGGTTGCTGGGCCCCGGCCCCAACAGGGTGCGTTCGGTGACTGACATGGGCACACCTTAGACAAGTCTTCCCGAGGTTTGGTGTCAGGGGGCGCCATCGGGCACTGGCCGGTGGCGCCGACCGCTCCCGCCCCGGGGAAGATCCCGGCCGGTCGGAGCCGGGAACCGGCCGCCCGTAGCTCGTCCTGCCGATGCTGTCGTGACGGTCTGCGTCCGGACGGGCGGCCGAGAACGAGGCCCCCCGTATCCCCGGCCCTCGACCGCTGACCGGGCCGAGCACTGCGGATAGCGTGAAGGGTGCACCCGAGCACCGCTGCGAACCGGGAGGTGCGCATGAAACGCCGGGTCCGCCAGTACAGCCTCGTCATGGGCGCGTGCGTCCTGCTCTTCGCTGCCTCGGCGCCCGTGTACTTCCTCTTCGGCACCGGCTGGGCGGTGGCCATGTGCGTGGTCGCCTCCGTGCTCCCGCCCGTGGCGATGACCCTGGGAAACCTCGCCGACCCCGACGACCCCCGGGATCGCGACGCCGTCTACGGCCCCAACGCCGAACCCAGCGACGAGGACCACCCCGACGGCCCTGCACCGCGCTGACTCCGCCGTACGTGTGAGGGGTACGACCCCGTCCGCCCGTGGCGCACCGCAGCGGCCGCGCATAGGATTCCCGGCGGACCACGCGGGCACCGGGGGCGGTGTCCCCGACGAGCGAGGGAGCAACGACGAGGTGACCTACACCGAAACCGGTCGGCCCGGCACCGCCGCACCCGAGCCGGCACCGCGCGTCCTCACCGTCGAACACGACGACCCGCGCGTGGACGGGCTCCTGGCCGGGCTGCTGGAGGAGTACACCCAGCGCTACGGGGCCGACGGCGCCGCCCACGAGCTCTCCCGCTACCCCGTCACCGAGTTCGTCGCCCCTGACGGGCGCATGGTCCTGGTCGAACTCGACGGCGAGATCGTGGCCGGCGGCGCCGTGCGCCCCTACCGCGCCGACCGTTCGCAGGAGCCGGGGACCGCCGAGTTCAAGCGCATCTGGACCTCCGACCGCCACCGCCGCAAGGGGCTGGCGCGCGCCGTCATGGACGCACTCGAACAGGCCGCCCGCGACCTGGGCTACACACACGTGGTCCTGTTCACCGGACCCTCGCAGCCCGAGGCCGTCGGGCTCTACGAACGCCTCGGATACCGTCGGCTCGACCCCGCCGCCGTCGACGTCCTGCCTTACCCCAAGGCCATCCCTTTCGCCACCGAGCTCTGAGCCCTTCCGCGGGGAGCGGGCATCAGAGCGGACCGGGGCGGTGTTATGGCCGGTGGTATGTCCCGTGCACGGCGCCTGCGGCGGCCCGGGGCCTACGATGGGGACGCGGCCGCCACCAGAGGCACCGCCCCGCACGAGCCCGCACCCCACGAGGAGAGAGCCCACGTGAGCGACCAGCAGCGCCCCGGAGACCGAGCCGACGCCTTCGTGTTCACCCCCCGCAAGAACGGCCAGTCCCAGTCGGTCTCCGACGAGCTGGCCGCGTGGATGAGCACCGGGTGGGCCGACACCGAACTGCGCGACCTGGAGCCGATCGAGCAGGCTCCCCACACCGCACGCCGCCGCGCCGCCCTCGGTGCCGCCTTCCCCGGGGAACGCCTGGTCGTTCCTGCCGGACAGCTCGTCACCCGCTCCAACGACACCGAGTACCCCTTCCGTGCGGCCACCGATTACGCCTACCTCACCGGTGACACCGCCGACGGCGGGT
>NZ_ANBF01000090.1 GCF_000341025.1 Nocardiopsis salina YIM 90010
ACAGCCTCCAGGAGGCCTCCGCCCTGTTCGGTGTGGCCACCGCCGACGTACGCACTCTGCCCGAGGCCCTGCGCTCGGGTACCACGGCCCTGCGTGTGGCGCGCGGCCACGACGCCGACGTGGACGCCCTCGTCGACGAGGTGCGCGGCGACACCGACAGCGAGGCGCGCGCCAAGTCCGCCCGCCTGGACTGCGAACTCGGTGTGGCCCTGGCCGACCACCGCCTGGTCAAGGACGAGTGGGAGGTCGGCCAGCTCCAGCGCGCCGTCGACGCCACGGTGCGCGGGTTCGGCGACGTGGCCGCCGCCCTGCCGCAGGCCCGGGACACCTCCGAGCGGTTCGTGGAGGGCACGTTCTTCCTGCGCGCCCGCGTGGAGGGCAACGACGTCGGATACGGCACCATCGCCGCCTCCGGTTCCAACGCCACCACACTGCACTGGACCCGCAACGACGGCGCGGTCCGCGAGGGCGACCTGCTGCTGCTCGACGCCGGTGTGGAGACCACCACCCTTTACACCGCCGACGTCACCCGCACCATGCCGATCTCCGGCACCTTCACCGACCTGCAGCGCAAGGTCTACGACCTGGTGTACGCCGCCCAGGAGGCCGGCATCGCCGCCGTCGCCCCGGGCCGCCCCTTCGGCGATTTCCACAAGGCCGCCCAGCGTGTACTCGCCGAGGGCCTCGTCGAGTGGGGGCTCCTGGAGGGCCCGGTCGAGCGGGTCCTCGAACTGGGTCTGCAGCGGCGCTACACCCTGCACGGCACGGGCCACATGCTCGGGCTGGACGTGCACGACTGCGCCGTGGCCCGCCAGGAGGCCCATCTCTACGGCGAGCTGGAGGCCGGCATGGTCCTGACCGTCGAGCCGGGCCTGTACTTCCAGCCCGACGACCTCACCGTCCCCGAGGAACTGCGCGGCATCGGCGTGCGCATCGAGGACGACGTGCTGGTCACCGAGGAGGGGCGCACGGTCATGTCGGCCGCCCTGCCGCGCTCGGCCGCCGAGGTCGAGGCCTGGCTGGCCGAGCGCCTGTCGCGCGCCTGATCCGCGCGCCCGCCGCCGCGCGCCGCGGTCCCGGAACCACGTGGGCCGTCTCCCGCCGGGGAGGCGGCCCACACGCGTGTGACGGCCTCAGCCGGCGAGCAGGTGGGTGTAGGAGCCGCGGTGCTCGGGCCGCAACAGGCCGCCGAACATCAGCGCGGTCTGGGTGCGCACGTAGTCCTCGAGGTCGTGGCTGTGCTCGAAGTACCAGTACTTCAGCGCCCACCCGTGGGCGAGCAGCAGCAGGTCGTAGGAGCACAGCTCCACGTCCACGTCCCGGAACAGGCCCTCGTCGACGGCCTCGCGCAGGCACGCACGCAGCGGGCGGCCGGTCTCGACCTCGGCGTTCTTGATGTGGGCGCGCCCCTCTGCGCTGAGCGTGCGGCTCTCGCGGTAGGTGAGCACGGCGGCGTGGCGGTGCTCGTCGATGATGGTGCAGTAGGCGGCGAACGCGGCGGCGGTGCGTTCGACCGGGTCGGCGCCGGCCTTGTCGATGGCCTCGGGCACCTGGGAGGCGAAGGCGTCGAGCACGCGCCAGATGACGGCGAGCAGGACCTCGTCCTTGCCGCCGAAATAGCGGTAGATGAGGCCGACGCTGACCGAGGCCTCCTCGGCCAGGGCCTGCATCGAGACCCCGTGGAAACCGTCGCGTTCCATGAGGCGGGCCGCGGCGGTCAGGAGCTGGTGGCGGCGCTGTTCGGCCCGCGCCGAGCGCGCGGCCTCCGCCGGTGAACCGGTGTTCATGTCAGGTGAAGCTACGTTCACTCCCGTGTGCTGTCAACGCGGCGGAGGTCTTGACACCCGAGTTGCGTGAATCTAGGTTCATCGCAAATGAATAAAAGTTCACTTCTGCTGAGCCAAGATTCAGGGAGGCCGGACATGGAACCGTTCCAGGACGTCGACCACTCCGTCGAGGGCACCACCGCCGTCATCACCATCGACCGCCCCGACAGCCACAACGCCTTCCGGGGCCGCACCGTCGACGAACTCATCGCCTCCTTCCGCCGCGCCTGGGGAGACCCCGCAGTGCGCGCGGTCATCCTCACCGGCGCCGGGACGAAGGCCTTCTGCCCCGGCGGCGACGTCAAACAGCGGGCCGAGACCGGCGACTACGGCCCCACCGACAGCGGGCTCTTCGAGATCGGCCGCCTGCACCGCATCATCCGCGACATCCCCAAACCCGTCATCGCCGCCGTCAACGGGGTCGCCGTCGGCGGGGGACACGTCCTGCACGTGCTCTGCGATCTGTCCATCGCCGCCGCGAGCGCCCGCTTCGGTCAGGCCGGGCCCAAGGTCGGATCCTTCGACGCCGGCTTCGGCACCGCCTATCTCGCCCGCGTCGTCGGCGAGAAGCGCGCCCGCCAGATGTGGTTCCTCTGCCACCTCCACGACGCCGAGACCGCCGAGCGCTGGGGCCTGGTCAACACCGTCGTGCCCGACGAGGACCTCATGGCCACCGCCCACCGGTGGGCCGAGGAGATCGGGCAGAAGAGCCCCACCGCACTGCGCTTCCTCAAACAGTCCTTCAATGCCGACACCGACCACCAGGCCGGCCCCAGCAGCCTGTCGATGTCGGCCCTGGACCTCTTCGGCTCCTCCGAGGAGGGCCAGGAGGGCGCCCGCGCCTTCTCCGAGAAGCGCGACCCCGACTTCTCCCGGTTCGTCTGAGCCAGGGACCGACATGGACTTCGCACCCACCCCTGCCCAGGCCGGGGCCGCCGAGAAGGCCCGGGCCCTGGCCCGCACCCACGTCGCCCCCGGCGCCGCCGATCGCGAGGCCACAGGCCGCCTCGAACCCGAACTCCTGAGCGCCATGGGCGCCCACGGCCTCATCGCCCCCGAACTGCCCCCGCATCTGGGCGGACACGACGCCGACCGCATCACCTCCGGGCTCGTGGCCGAGGAGATCGCCGCCGGGGATGTCTCGGCCGCTTATGTGCAGGTCGTGGGCTCCCTCGTCGGGCAGATCCTCGCCGAGCACGCCCCGGCCGAACTCGCGGGAACCTGGGTACGGCGCCTGTGCTCGGGCCAGGACCTCATCGGCATCGGCCTCACCGAACCCCATGCCGGCTCCGACGCCGCCAACCTCCACCTGAGGGCCCGGCGCGAGGGCGAGTCCTACGTGCTCGACGGCGTGAAGTCGCTGTCCTTCTGCGGGCAGGCCTCGGCCGCCGTGCTCATCGCCCGCACCGGTCCCGACCGGAGGCGCGGACGCGACATCAGCGCCTTCCTCGTCCCGCTCGACCTGCCCGGCGTGACCCGCGAACCCTACTCCGACATGGGAACCAGGGCGGTGGGCCGCGGCGCCGTGCACCTGGACGGCGTGCGGGTGCCGGCCGACCACCGGCTGGGCCCCGAGGGAGAGGGGTTCTCCCACGTCCTGCAGGGTTTCGACTTCAGCCGCGCGCTCATCGGGCTCCAGTGCCTGGGCGCCGCACGCAGCTCCCTCGAGGAGACATGGGAGTACGTCGGGGAGCGCACCGCCTTCGACCGGCCCCTGAGCACGTTCCAGGGCGTGGCCTTCCCCCTCGCCGAGGCCGAGACCCGGCTGTCCGCCGCCCGCCTGCTGTGCCTGCGCACCCTCTGGCTCAAGGACACCGGGCAGTCCCACACCTCCGAGGCCGCCATGTGCAAGTGGTGGGCCCCGGTGACCGCACACGAGATCGCCCAGCAGTGCCTGCTCCTGCACGGCCAGTACGGCTAACCCNGCGCGACGTCCTCGGGCTGCAGATCGGCGACGGCACGGCCCAGATCATGAAGCTCGTCATCGCCCGGCAGCGCCTGGGCCGCGAGCTCGCCCCCTGACCCCGCCCCGAGAACGAGAGGCAACCACCATGGGACGACTGCAGGACCAGGTCGCGTTCGTGACCGGCGCCGGACGCGGTATCGGCCGCGCTGTGGCCGGCAAACTCGCCGCCGAGGGCGCCCACGTCGTGGCCACCGACGTCGACGGGACCGCAGCGAAGCAGACCGCGCAGGACCTGGGCGGGCGCGCCCTGGGCCTGGGCACCGACGTCACCGACCCCGACTCCGTCGCCGCCGCGCTCGCCCGTGCCCAGGAGGAGTTCGACGGCGTGGACGTGCTCGTCAACAACGCCGGATGGGACACCGCCGGAGCGTTCGTGGACTCCGACTCCGCCGACTGGGACCGCATCGTGCAGATCAACCTCTACGGGGTCCTGCACACCTGTCACGCCCTGCTGCCGCACATGATCGCCCGCGGCAGGGGAGCGGTGGTCAACATCGGCTCCGACGCCGGACGCGTGGGCTCCTCGGGCGAGGCCGTCTACTCCGCCGCCAAGGGCGGGGTCATCGCCTTCACCAAGGCTGCCGCCCGCGAGGCCGCCCGCCACAGCGTCACCGTCAACTGCGTCAGCCCCGGGCCCACCGACACCGCCCTGTTCTCATCCATCGGCGGCGAGGACCCAAAGCTGCGCAATGCCCTGACCAAGGCGATCCCCCTGCGCCGACTGGGCGAGCCCACGGACCTGGCCAACGCCGTCGTGTTCCTCGCCTCCCCGGAGGCCTCCTTCGTCACCGGCCAGACCGTCAGCGTCAGCGGCGGACTCACGATGAGCTGAGGAAAGGCACAGCGATGACCCTGAGCACCCACCTGACCCCCGAACGCATCGCGGCACACACCGCCTCCGGCCACTGGCCCGGCCGGCCGATCACCGACGACCTCGACCTGGCCGCCGACCGCGCCCCCGCCCGCACCGCCGCCGTCGACAGCCACTGCAGCACCGACTACGCGAGCCTGCGCACGCAGGTCGACCGCTGCGCCGGGGCCCTCCTCGACCTCGGGGTGCGCCCCGGCGACGTGGTCTCCTTCCAACTGCCCAACCGCACCGAGTGGATCGTCCTGCACCTGGCCGCCACCCGCATCGGGGCGGTCAGCCACCCCGTGATCCCCGCCCACCGCGAACGCGAGGTCGGCTACGCACTACGGTTGGCCCGCTCGAAGGTGCTCGTCGTGCCCCGCACCTTCCGCGGGTTCGACCACGTGGCCATGGCCGAACGCATGCGCACCGACCTGCCCGACCTCGAACACGTCGTGGTGGTGCCCGACGCCGGCGAACCCGCACCCGGGGGCACCCGCCCCTGGTCGGACCTGGTCGCCGACCGCGGACGCGACCCCGCCACCCTGGCGGCCCTGCGCCCGGAACCGGACGACCTCACCCTGCTCATCTTCACCTCCGGCACCACCGGTGAGCCCAAGGGCGTCATGCACACCCACAACACGCTCGCGGCCGCGCTCGAGCCCCTGCCCGCCCGGCTCGGCCACGGACCCGACAGCGTGCTGCACGTGGCCTCCACGTTCGCGCACCTGACCGGGCTGCTCTACGGGGTGCGCCTGGCCCTGAGGCTGGGCGCCACGGGCGTCTACCAGGAGGTGTGGGACCCGGCCCGGTTCGCCGACCTCGTGGAACGCCACCGCATCACCTCGACCTCGGCGGCGACCCCGTTCCTGCAGGACGTGCTGTCCCTGCCCGACCTCGCCGGGCGCGACCTGTCGTCCCTGCGCAGGTTCTGCTGCATGGGCGCGCCCGTCCCGCGGGTGCTGCTGCGCCGGGCCCGCACCGAACTGCCCGGAGCGGCGGTCCTGGGCGGCTGGGGCCAGACCGAGAACGCCCTGGTCACCCTGGGCAGCCCGGACGATCCCGAGCACAAGATCGTGGGGACCGACGGGCGCCCCTGGCCCGGAATGAGCGTGCGGGTGGTCGACGACGCGGGGACCCCGCTGCCGGCGGGCGAGGAGGGGCGGCTGCAGGTGCGCGGGCCGTTCCTGTTCGTGGGCTACGCCGAACGTCCCGATCTGACCGAGGCCTCCTTCACAGGCGGCTGGTTCGAGACCGGGGACCTGGCCTGCCTGGACGCCGACGGGTACGTGGGCATCCGCGGACGCACCAAGGACGTCATCATCCGCGGCGGGGAGAACATCCCCGTGGTCTACGTGGAGAACGTGCTGGCCGAGCACCCCGGCATCGACACGGTCGCGGTGGTGGCGGTGTCCGACCCCCGGCTCCAGGAACGCGCCTGCGCCGTGGTCACCCTCGCGGACGGGGCGTGCGGGCTCACCCTGGAGGACCTGCGCCTCTTCCTCGCCGACCAGGGGGTGGCCAAGCCCTACTGGCCCGAACGGGTGGAAGTGGTCGAGTCCCTGCCGCGCACACCCAGCGGCAAGATCCAGAAGTTCCGGCTGCGCCAGGAGTTGGAGCAGGATACGGCCGGACGGACGGGCTGAACCGCTCCCGCACACACCGGTGCCCGCCGTCGGAGCGACGGCGGGCACCGGCAGGGCGCTCGACCTCGAGCGGGGTGAGAGGTCGCGCGCCGGTCAGCGGGAGATGTCGTCGGGTCCCCGCGCCGGACCGTGGTAGAAGGTGCGCTCGGGCTCGTCGGCTGGCACCTCGGGGTAGGACGGCGCATTGTCCGGGTGGGTGCCGCCGCGCGGCGGGATCTGCACTCCCTTGGCCTCGAGCACGCTCGTGGTCGCGCTGCGCAGGTCGGGCAGCATCCCGTAGAGGACCTCGCCCGGGCACTCGGTGGCGTTGAAGTCGCGGTGGCCCACGATCGCGTCCTCGGGGTTGAGTCCGTAGGCCTCGCACAGCCACGCAAGGGTCTCCACGAGGGCGTCGATCAGCTCGCCGGTGGGCTCGACGTCGGTATAGGTTCCTTCGTTCTCGATCCCGATCGTGGTGTTGTTGTGGTTGGCCACGTGCGTGCCCACACAGTGTGTGCCCTCGCGGATGGCCGGCAGTGCACGGTCGCGGCCCTCCATGATGTGCCCGCCGCGGCTGATGGTGAGCTGCTGTCCGGCGTCGATCCACCCGTTGTCGTCCATGTGGAAGTTCTGGATCGACCGGGACAGCGCCAGTGCGTGGCTCTCGGAGAGGTCGTCGCTGTTGGGAGTTGCTGTGTGGTGCACCACGATCTGGGTCGGCGGCTCGGCCAGGATCTGGACCGGGCTCGAGGGGGATCGGGCGTCCCAGTCGGAGCGGGTGTACAGCGACGGTTCGGCGATCCGGACCGGGGACGCCTGTACGGGAGCGACGGTGAACGCTCCACCGATCGCGACCGCGCCCGAGGTGAGGGCGGCGCCGCGCAACAGGGTTCTGCGGTCGGGTCCGGCGGTGGGGGAGTCTGGCATGGAGGTTTCCTTCTGCCGACGTTGATGTGCCAGTAGTAAAAGAACATGCGCCATCAGGGTTTGGCAAAGGGTTCCACAGAATAATGAGGGGCCGAATCCGGCCACAATGTAAACCCGGTGCCCCTCTGGAGCATCGGGCTTTTCTGTAGTAAACGCAAGGGCTGTTTGCCTGTTCTTTCGCACCATCGCCCGGAGTTCTTTTCGTGTTAATGCACATTGTTGTTCCGTGTCATCATGTGCATGCACAAAAAAGGAACATCGAACCTTTCGGTTCGATGTTCCCAATGTAATCCGGCGTTGATGCTCACGCCACGGGCTCTGCCTCAAGCTCGGGGTGCGAGATCGGGGTCAGGCGCCCGGTGCGGTGCAGCCACCAGTCCGCCAGCAGCGTCGTCAGGGGCGGAACCGAAGCGGCCAGCGTCAGCAGCGTCACCCCCGCGCTCCACCGGAACTTCAGGGCCGCCACCAGCGCCACGATCACGTAGACGATGAATGCGCCACCGTGCAGCGGGCCGAAAATCTGCACGCCGATCTCGTTTCCGCTGCCCAGGTACTTCACCCCCATGCCGATGAGGAGCCCGGCCCAGGTGAAGGCCTCGAACGCCGCGACCACACGAAAGATCAAGGCCGTCGTACGGGGTTTGATGTTCACGTTCTTCCTCGGGCTCTTCGGTCGGCCGCACACGCATCGGTCCCGGCGCAGGCCGGGACCCCGGCCCAGGTTACGGCACCCTTCGCAGTACACCCCGCCGGGTCCGGGTGAGGGCACCCTCACTCCGTGGCGTGCAAATACTCGGCGGCCACCGAGAGCACGGACTGTGAGACCGCGTCCAGTGCAGGAGAGGAGACGTTCCACCGCTGCCAGTGCAACCGCACACGCACCGGCCGCTCCGGCGCCAGGTCCACCAGCCGGCCCGCCGCCACGTGCTCGGCGCCGGCTTCCTCCGCACCTACGGCCTCCTGGCGCTGCGCAGGGTCCTGCGCCCCGGAACCCTCACCGCCGCCGACGCCCCCGCCGGCCCCGCACGCGGCGGCGCCGTGGCCACCGCACTCGGCCTGCTCGTGGTGGCCCTCATGCTCACCCTCGGTGTGACACTCGCCCTGGGAACGTGACGTCTCAGGCGTGCCCCGGCCCCGGGCCGTCCCGGGACCGGGCCCGGATCAGAAGGCTCGGATCAGAACGTGCGCTGGTCGCGGCGGAGCGGGTGGTCCTCGGGGATCTGCACGAGCACGATCTTCACACCGTCAGGGTCGGCGATCCAGCCCTCCACCAGGCCCCAGAACTCCTCCTTGGGCTCGCGCAGGCCCTCGGCCCCGCGTCCGACCGCGCGGCTGTACTCGGCGTGCACGTCGCGCACCTGCACCCACAGCACCATGCCCGCGGGCGCGATGGCCTCGGCGTTCCCGGAGACCTCCAGGAACCCGTTGCCCAGGAAGAACACCGTTCCGGGCGACTCGGGTCGGCCGAACTCGCGGTGCACGGCCAGGCCCAGCACGTCGCGGTAGAAGACGCGGCTGCGCTCGGGGTCGGTCGGGCGGATCAGTACTCGGCTGCTCAGGACATCCATGCCCCGATCCTGCCGTCCCGGGCCACGGGGGCCAAAGGCGCCCCGGTCCCTTCGGGAAGCGCTCCCAGGTACGGGATTCCCGAATGGTCACGGCTCGGTGAAGGATTCGTTCGGCTGTTGACGCAGTAACGCGTGAGTTCCAGGGTTGAGCAAAGCGGGATGAACGTGATCTGAAGCACATGACGGCGGATCGTCCGACGACCGGACCCACGACCCGGTCGCCCCGGCCCGCGTCTGGAGAGGACCCCCCATGCGTGCACGGTGTACCCAGCTGTCGGCCGCGGTCCTGGCCGCGGCCCTCCTCGCCTCAGGATGCGGAGACGACGGAGGGGACGGCACGGAGGTCGAGGTCTTCTCCTGGTGGACCGGCGGAGGTGAGGAGGCCGGCCTCGACGCCCTCATCGAACGCTTCGAGCAGGATCACCCCGGCGTGGGCTTCGTCAACGCCGCAGTCGCCGGAGGGTCGGGCACCAACGCCCAGGCCGTGCTCGAGGGCCGCCTGCAGAGCCAGGACCCGCCGGACTCCTTCCAGGGCCACGCCGGCGCCGAACTCCAGGACTACATCGAGGCCGGCTATCTGCAGCCGCTCGACGACTTCTTCGACGAGCAGGGCCTGCAGGAGGCCATGCCCGACCAGCTCACCGAACAGATCACCTACGAGGGCAGCGTCTACTCTGTCCCGGTCAACGTCCACCGTTCCAACGTCCTGTGGTCCAACCCCGGTGTGCTCGAGGAAGCCGGAGTCGAGGAGACCCCCGAGACCCTCGACGAACTGATCGGGGCTCTGGAGGCGGTCGAGGAGGAGACCGACGCCGTCCCCATGGCCGTGGGCGCGCAGTGGACCGTCGACCACCTGCTCGAATCGGTCCTGCTCGGCTCCCTGGGCACCGACGCCTACAAGGAGCTGTGGGAGCCCGGGGCGGACTGGGACACCCCCGAGGTCACCGAGGCCCTGGAGTCCTTCGGACAGATCATGGAGCACACCCAGGAGGAATCGGCCGCCGAGGACTGGCAGGAGGCCTCGCGCCGCGTCTCCGAGGGCGAGGCGGCCTTCAACATCATGGGCGACTGGGCCGCCGGCTACTTCGACGAGATCGGCGCCACCGCCGGAGAGGACTACGACTGGGCGCCCTCCCCGGGAACCGACGGCACCTACATGTGGCTCTCCGACAGCTTCACCCTCCCCGAGGGCGCACCCAACGAGGACGTCGCCCGCTCCTGGCTCGAACTGGTCTCCAGCGCCGAGGGCCAGGACCTGTTCAACCCGGTCAAGGGCTCCGTCCCCGCCCGTGACGACACCGACCCGGCCGCGTACGAGGACAGCGCCTACCTGTCCGATGCGCTCTCCGAGTGGCAGGACGACCCCGAACTGGCCGGGTCGTTCTGGCACGGCGTCACCGTCGGCAACCGGTGGAAGAACGACGTGGACACCGCGGTCGGCCTCTACCTCGGCGACGGCGACCTGGGCACCCTCCAGGCCTCCCTGCACGAGGCCGCGCAAGCCGAATGAGCCCACACGTCGCACAGGCCGGGGCCGGTACCGAGGGGCGGCCCCGGCCCCGAACCCCCGGCCGGTTGCACCGCATGCGGGTACGCGCCCGCACCTGGTTGCCCGGTCTGCTCATGGTCCTGCCGTCGATCCTGCTCATCGGCGTCTTCGTCTACGGCATGATCGGCTGGAACACGAGCCTTGCCCTCAGCGACCAGCACGCCCCCGTCCAGGACGGTTCCTTCGTCGGCCTGACCAACTTCGCCGAACTCTGGCAGGAGTCGCGCTGGCCCGCAGCCGTCGGCAATGCCGTCGTCTTCACCGCCGTGTTCGTGGGAGGCGCCCTGTTCCTGGGGTGGTTCCTGGGGCTCATGCTCGACAAGGGGCTGCGTGGCGAGGCGGCCTTCCGCACCCTGTTCCTGGCGCCCATGGCGGTGTCCTTCATCGCCACCGGTGTGGTCTGGCGCTGGCTCATGAACCCCGCCCCCGCCGAACGCGCCACCGGGCTCAACGCCCTGTTCGTCCAGTTCGACCTGGACTTCCTGGTCAACGACTGGTGGACCGCGCCGAACATGGGCATGGCAGCCATGGCCCTGCCCGCGATCTGGCAGCTGTCGGGTTACATCATGGCGCTGTTCCTGGCCGGGTTCCGCGGGGTGCCCGAGGAACTGCGCGAGGCCGCACGCGTTGACGGCTGCTCCGAATGGGGCGTGTACCGCCACGTGGTCATGCCGCAGCTGAGACCGGTCACCCTCAGCGCCGTCATCATCCTCGGCCACATGTCCCTGAAGGTCTTCGACCTCATCATCGCCATCGCCGGACAGCAGATCGTCGCCGACGTGCCCGCCGTGTACATGTGGACGACCGTGTTCGAGGTCCGCGACCCGGCCAAGGGTGCCACCATCGCCAGCTACCTGCTCATCGCGGTGGCGGTCTTCGTCATCCCCTACCTCGTGTGGACCATCCGCAAGGAACGGAGTGAGGGCCGGTGAACCGCAGCGCGCCCGAACGTGTCACGGCCACCGTGAGCAGGGCACCTGGAACGACACCGCTGGGGCAGGCGGCCAAGTTCACCGTCCTGTTCGTGCTGGCCGCCCTGTTCCTGCTACCGATGTACGTCCTGCTGGTCACGGCGTTCAAGCCCTTCGACGAGGCCACCGCCGCACGCGCCTGGTTGCTGCCGCAGAGCTGGAGCCTGCAGGGGTGGGCGGCCGCCTGGGACGCCCTCGCGCCGGGGTTGTGGAACAGCGTGCAGATGGTCGTGCCCAGCGCGATCCTGTCGGCGGTGCTGGGGTCGATGAACGGCTTCGTGCTGGCCCGTTGGCGCTTCCCCGGGGCCGACACCGTATTCACCCTGTTCCTGTTCGGGATGTTCATCCCCTACCAGGCGGTGATGATCCCGCTGCAGCAGACCATGGTCGAGGCCGGGCTCATGGGCGGTCTGTTCCCGCTGATCCTGGCGCACACGGTCTACGGGATCCCGATCTGCACACTGATCTTCCGCAACTACTACGCGACGATCCCGCACACCCTCATCGAGGCGGCGCGCGTGGACGGGGCGGGGCTGCTGCGCACCTACCGGTCGGTGATCCTGCCGGTCTCGGCGCCGGTCTTCGCGGTCACCCTCATCTGGCAGTTCACCTCGGCGTGGAACGACTTCCTGTTCGCGGTCTTCCTCACCGGTCCCAACACCTGGCCGGTCACCGTGCAGCTGAACAACGTGGCCGGATCGATGGTGGTGCCCTACAACCAGCAGATGGCCGCCGCGGTGCTGGCCTCCCTGCCGACACTGGTCATCTACCTCGTGCTGGGGCGGTACTTCATGCGCGGGCTCATGGCCGGCGCGCTCAAGGGGTGAGGGCGGGCCCCGACGGCCCGGGGCCCGCGCGCTCAACTGCGCACCTGGTCGGCGAAGCGCGTGACGTAGCGCTGCTGCCAGGGTGTCTCGACGGCGTTGTGGTCGTAGTTGTACCGGACGAAGGACACCGCCTCCCGGGCCGGCATCCCGTCGAGCACGGCCAGGCAGGACAGGGAGGTGCCGGTGCGGCCGTGGCCGCCCTCGCAGGCGATCTCCACCCGTTCGGTCTCGGCGCGTTCCCAGGCTTCCCAGAAGGCCTCGGCTGCGGCCTTGCGGTCGGTGGGCAGCCCGAAGTCGGGCCAGTGCAGCCACCGGTTGGTCCACGTGACGTCGGGGGGTTCGTGTCCCAGCAGGTACAGGGCGAAGTCCGGCCGAGGACCCTCAGGGAGGGTCTTGGCCAGGCCCCGTCCACGGAACAGACGACCCGAGGGCAGTTGGAGGACCCCCGGGGATCGGGGTTCCCAGGTCGTGCTCATCCGATTGCGTCCCCTTCTCGCGAGGCGGTCGATTCGATGAAGCCGGGGGAGTGGAACGGTACTCCTTCTCCCCCGGCCGCCCCAACTGATGCGGGGGTCACATCGGACGAAGGCTCTCACCGGCGGACGAAACGCCTCAGGTGTAGTCCTCCGGGGTCGGCTCACCCAGGCCCGCGCGGGACCGGGCACGACGGCCCACACCCTCCACGGCGCGCAGAGCGTCGCGCACGTCCTGGTGAGTGGGTTCGAACGCGAGGTTGTGGATGGTCTCCGACGGGTCCATGGCCGCGCGCACGACCTCCTCCAGGACTGCCTCGTCGACCTCGCCCAACCCGGCCTCGGTCAGGGTCGTGGGCAGACCCACCCGCGCGGTGAACTCCGCGAACTCGTCGATCTCCGAGGCCTCCTCGCCCTCCAGCAGCATCTGCGTGAGCGAACCGATGTTGACCTTCTCCCCGTGGGTGAGGTGGTGGGTCCGGTCCACCGCAGTGAGCCCGTCGTGCACCGCGTGCGCCGCGGCCAGACCGCCCGACTCGAACCCGAGGCCGGACAGCAGGGTGGTGGCCTCCACGATCGCCTCCACGTCCGGGGTGACCAGGTTGCTGCGAACCGCTTCCAAGGCCGGGAGCGCGGAGCTCCACAGCAGGTCCCAGGACAGCTCGGCCAGGGCGGTGCCCGCGTGGGTCGGGAAACCCTCGACCATGTTGTGGCTGTGGGCGCGGCGTACCGCCCGCGCCTCGATCCAGGTCGCCAGCGCATCTCCCACACCGCCGGACAGGAACCGGGGCGGGGCCTCGGCCACGTACTGGGTGTCCACGACCACCAGCGCCGGGTTGCGGTCGTAGAACCGGTAGGCCTCGAACGCCCCGGACTCGGTGTAGATCACAGACAGTGCCGAGGTCGGGGCGTCGGTCGAGGCGACCGTCGCCGCGCTCACCCACGGCACGCCGGCGTTGTCGCCGGCGGCCTTGGCGGTGTCGATGGCCGCGCCGCCTCCCAGACCGATGATCACGTCGTGGCCGTGCTCGTCGATCGCCGAGGAGACCCGGTCGGCCTCGGCACGGGTCGGCACGCCGCCGAACCGCTCGAAGACCAACGGGAGCGCTGCCTCGTCGAAGGAGCCCGAGAGCACCGGTTCGGTGAGGTCGCGGACCACGTCGTCGGCCAGCACCAGGGGCTTGGAACCGAACCCGACCACGAGGGATCCCAGGCGGCTCAGGGCGCCTCGCCCCTGCACGTAGCGCCCGGGCGAGGCGAAAACGCTCACATGTGGACTGTTGGAGTTCTCGGCCATGACGACTTCCCCCGTAGTGATCGGCGACAAGAGCCTTCCACTACCGGGCTGGCCACGTGTGACCTCGTTAAACACGATTTGGGGGTTACTGGCACGGTTCTTGGCCCCGTGCGTAGGCCCGCCCGGGACAACCGGGCGGGCCTGGTCCGTGCGGGGCCTGCCTCAGCCGGTGCCGAGGTAGCCATTGGGGTCGAGCACGTACTTCTTCGCGGCTCCGCGGTCGAACTCCTGGTAACCGCGTGCGGCCTCCTCCAGCGGGATCGCCACGGCGTTCACCGCGTCGGCGATGTTCACCTTCTCGTACAGGATCGCCATCATGAGCTCCCGGTGGTACTTCATCACCGGGCACTGGCCCGTGTAGAAGGCGTGCGACTTCGCCCAGCCCAGCCCGAAACGGATGGAGAGCGAACCCTCCTTGGCCGCGTCGTCGACCGCGCCGGGATCACCGGTCACGTACAGGCCCGGGATCCCGATGGCGCCGCCGGCCCGTGTCACGTCCATGGCGGTGTTGAGAACGCTCGCCGGGGCCTCGTTGCCCGCCTCCGAGCCCGTGCCGTGCGCCTCGAACCCGACCGCGTCGACCGCGCAGTCGACCGCCGGGGTGCCCAGGAGCTGCTCGATGAGCTCGGCGGGGTCGCCCTGCGAGATGTCGATGGTCTCGCAGCCGAACCCGCGCGCCTGTGCCAGGCGTTCGGCGTTGAGGTCGCCGACGATCACCACCGCCGCCCCCAGCAGCTGGGCGGAGGCGGCCGCGGCCAGCCCCACCGGCCCGGCGCCGGCGATGTAGACGGTCGAACCCACACCCACCCCGGCGCTCACACACCCGTGGTATCCGGTCGGGAAGATGTCGGAGAGCATGGTCAGGTCCATGATCTTGTCCATCGCCCGGTCGCGGTCGGGGAAGACCAGCAGGTTCCAGTCCGCGTAGGGCACCAGGACGTACTGGGCCTGGCCGCCGACCCAACCGCCCATGTCCACGTACCCGTACGCGGAGCCGGGGCGGTCGGGGTTGACGTTGAGACAGATCTCGGTGCGGCGGGCCTTGCAGTTGCGGCAGCGCCCGCAGGAGATGTTGAAGGGCACCGAGACGAGATCGCCCTCCTGGACGAACTCCACCCCGGGGCCGGCCTCGACGACCTCGCCGGTGATCTCGTGGCCCAGGACCAGCCCGGCCGGGGCGGTGGTGCGGCCGCGGACCATGTGCTGGTCGCTGCCGCAGATGTTGGTGGCCACGACCTTGACGATCGCGCCGTGGGGGACCTTGCGTCCCACGTTGGCCGGGTTGACCCCGGGGCCGTCCTTGAGTTCGAACTCGGGGTAGGCGATGTCGGTGACCTCGACCTCGCCGGGACCTTGGTAGATGACGCCTCTGTTGCCGCTCATGTGCGCTGCCCGCCTTCCTGCCCCGCGGGGCATGGGGGGTGATGGTGGTCACAGGCATTTCCCGCGGGCGGCGTGGTTAATCCGGGACGGATGGTGCTGATGCGCCCATGCGGCCCGGCACCCTCGCGCCCTGGCGTGTCCTGGCTCCAAGGCTTGTAGCTGATGGTGCTGGCTTCGTTCTCCCCGGGCACCCCGGCCGCCAGGTCCAACATCCCGTCGCCATCCAGGTCGCCCCGGTCGAAGTCCTCATCGTGGGCTGAGGTCACGATGAGGTCGTCGAGGCCGTTGCCGGTCACATCTGCCAGGGCCGGCCCGTCGACCGCATGACCGGGGCCGGCCACGGCGAGGAAGGAGCGGTCTGCGGATGCCTTCCGCCCCGGGCTCATGCGTCTTGCGCCGGCCCGGGTGGTCCGCTCGGGACCAACGTCCTGTTTCGGGGATCTGCTCGTGTCCTGGTCGTACGGGCCTCGGGGTGGGTGGTGGGCTGGTGATGTGCTCACCGGTTGCGACCCGAAGGAGCACGCGGGCCGCCGCGGGTCTCAAGGCTCATAGGGGGACGCCCGGGCGCCTGTGGGGCCGGCGCTGCTTCTTGCCGCATTCGGCGCCGGCCCCGCCATCTCCGCATCCGCCAGCGGCCCCATTCGACCCGCGACCAGGCCAGGCCCAGGGTGATCCCGACGTCGGCGGAGAGGCGCACGACCGGAACACACTGCGGGGGAGTCCGTGACACCTCGCCCGGCGAAGCCCGAGCCAGTCCTGAGGCCGGGCCGTGGTCACATGTGATCGCAGGCCTCGCGCGTGATCTGTCCCCGAATCTCGGCTTGTAAGTGCGGCCTGGCCCGCTCACGCCGGCGACGCGCGCGTGCAGTGGGTGCGCGTCAAGATGGGAGCGCAGAACGCATGTCGGCCAGCCCCGAGGAATCCTGCAAGGCTGCGGATATGCACGGTGAAACGAGTGTGCTGATGCTCACCACGAACGTGATACAAGCGGGGCCCAGCCCCTGCCCCGGTGCTTGGGCAACACCACGACCGGGACGTGCGAGCGGTGCAGGAGGCCCTGACTCACCGAACCGAGCAGCCACCCCAGTACTGTGCCGTGCCGGTGAGCGCCCACGACGATCGCGTCGGCCCCCTCTGCTATCCGCAACAGGCTGTCGACCGGGGTGGAACGGGTGCGTACGACGCTCACCTCGATGTCGACAGCACCCCGTTCGTGCGAGAGGTCGGTGAGCAACCCGTCGACCAGCTGCTCGGACTGGCGGTCGAACATCTCCTCCCAGGACCGGTGTTCGGTTCTGGTCACTTCGAGTTGATAACCGGCAGACCGGGGCATCTCCCAGCTGTTGACCACGACCAGCTCGCCCCGGGTCTCCGCAGTCAGGTCCATCGCGAGTTTCAGGACGCGGCGAACCTCGAGGGAGAAGGAGACGCCGACGACGATCCGGTCGAGGCAGGTGGTGGCCGGCAGGCCCCCTCGTGGGGCACCACCACGACCGGGCAAGGGGCCCGGGCTGCCACGTGTGTACTCACCGATCCCACCAGCATCGCTGTGACCGGCCCCAACCCCCGGGTGCCGACCACGAGCAGGTCGTGCGGACGGCACTGGTGGATCAGGGCCCGGGGAGCGTCCTCGGAGGTCATGACGGACTCGGTCCCGACATCCGGTCGAAGTCCGACCACGTACTCTCGGGCCTCGGCGAGCACGGCGGTGGCCTGCTCCTCCATCTCATCGGTGGGTCGGAAGCGGGCCGACGTCCGCTCGGTGGACACGAGTGACGGCGGCCCCAGGGCGTGAACGAGACGGAGCACGGCTCCACGTCGGGCTGCTTCGGCGGTCGCCCACTGCAGAGCGGCCCCGGCGTGGTCGGAGCCGTCCACACCGACCACCACTCTGGGAAAGCGCTCCTGGTGCGCTGCCATGATCTCCCCCTCGCTCCGCGTTCATCGCTGAACCGCCGGCCGGATAGCGCGCACTTTCCCGGGAGCGTACGAGCCGTCGGCCGTAACCGGTCCAGCTGTTCGAACGGCCTGAATACCCCGGTCGAAGAGGCGCGTACCCGCAGTTCGGAGTGGCGTTGGTCGCCCTCGCTGCGGCGTTCGCTTTCGTGGCGCCGAACATCGGTCGGATGGATTCCTGTGGGTGACCGGAGGAGGTTTCGGCGAGATCAACCACCACGTGCTCGTGTTTCAAGAGCATGGCGAAGAATTCGATGAACAGGGGTGCAGACAAGCGCTTCCGTCCCTGTTCCTTTCTTGCGTTCGTCATCCCCCGTGAGCATTGAACCGAGAATGATCCTTTTTCATCCTGAGGGTGCAGGTCACAGTCCTGCACCAGCCCACTGAAACCACCCATGCGCTGCCCCTGTCACGCCGACCCCTGAACCTGGCCGCCCGCACGATCCGCACCCACCGCAGGAAGGCCGGCTCGAGGTGGCGGCACCCCACCACCACCGCCTGGCGCTATGTACGCGAGACCACACGCCTGCTGGCCGAGCAGGCCCCCACCTTGGAGCAAGGACTACGCCGCGCACGCCGCAAGGGGTGGGGGTGTGATCGTGGACGGATCCCTCATCGCCTGCGACCGTGTAGCAGCCGACCGGACGTTCTATTCGGGCAAGTACCAGCTCCACGGGATGAACATCCAGGTCGTCGCGGCCCCCGACGGTCACCTGTTGTGGACCTTCTGGTCGCTGCCAGGGCCGGTGGAACCGATCGTTTCCGCGGCGGAGGCCATCTCTTCCCCCGAGACCGCATCGCCGATCGCGGCGGCGAGGGTTTCCCCGGTCAGGTCCTGTCCGCGGAGGGAACCAGGACGGTAGCTGCCGGGACACGGCCCGTCCGGGCCTCATGTGAGCAGACGCGACCGTATCCGCAGGGCCAGGACCAGAGCGGCCGCCACTGCGGTCACCGATCCACCGAGAAGGACGACCGGTGAGGCGAGGCTGTCCGCCGGGTAGCCGGGGAGCGGTAGGAGTGCCCAGGTGGGCGGCAGCACGAGCAGTGGTGACCACCAGGGTGCGGGCAGCACCCAAGTCAGCACCGGGGCCAGGACGGAGACGGCCGCGACGGTCTTGGTGACGACCAGGGCCTCGACCTTGTTGCCCGCGAACGCCGCGGTTGCCAGTACGACCAAGGGCGCGAACAGGGCGGCCAGCACCACGGCAGCGGCCAGTCCGGACGACAACGCCGGGGCCAGGCCCGACAAGGGCGCGGCGATCGCCAGCCCGATCAGAGCCAGAAGGAGGGCCGTTCCCGTCCGGAACCCGAAGTAGGCGTTCAGGGACAGGGGGGAAACACGCAGCACCTGCAGGGTGCGGTCGTCGATGTCCTCGGTGACGCGCAGCGCTGTCACGGCACCGACCATCAGGGGGATGTGCAGCAGAACCAGCGCCCCGAACACGACTGAGGCATGTTCAGCGGGGTCGAAACCGTAGGTCGACCGCAGATATCCGGACAGCGCCGGGTAGGTCCAACGCAGCACCAGTGCCAAGGGCAAGGGTGCCAGCGCCACGGTCAGGAGCAACGGGTCACGGCGCACACCCGAGAGTTCGTACCGGGCCAAGCTCAGGACAGGGTGTCCCCGGCCCCTGGGATGGACAGGGTGCCGCGGGCGAGCACGAGCAGAATGGTGAGCGGCGTCCCGGGGCGGACCTTGGGGCACCCCCGAGGAACCGTCCTCCGTGGACGCGGGGCCGGTGCGGCGTGGCCTCGCCCCGGAGGGGACGGCTTGCCGGGCCGCCCACCAGCAGACAGCGGCCGCACACCCCACCGCGTACAGGAGCGCGATCCCTCCGCCGGGGCCCTGGGGCGCGCCCGCCCCGCCGGTCAGCCCGCGTCCGATCAGATCTGCACCCGCTGTGGTGGGCACGGCCCACAGCAGCGGGCTCTGTACCACACCGGCCAGATGCAGCACGGGGACCGCGATGAGCGGAGCGACGGCCGGGACAGTGGCGAGCAGGGCCCCCTGCAACGTACGGGTGCGGGCGGCCAGGCCCGAGCAGGCGGCCACCAGCAGGACCGAGGTGAGCACGACCCCGGCCGTGGCGTGCCCGAGAGCGCCCGAGACCGACTGGGGCGGCACCGTCACAACGATCAGGGGGATCGCCATGGCCACGACGGGCAGGGTCAGCACCACAACACGGACCGGTGCGGCCGTCCTGGGCCCGACGGGGGTGACCGACCGCGAGGCGTCGGTGCCCTCGACCCGCTCGAACATGAGCAGGGCAACGGCGAACAGCGCCCCGAACCCGGCCGTGTCCAGGAACAGCAGATAGGGGAGCAGCGCCTGCGCCCCCGCTGTGGGTAGGGCCAGGAGCAACCCGGTCCAGAGCAGAGCCAGCACTGCGGCGACCGCCAGGATGCCGTAGCGCCACGCCAGCTTCGCCTCCAGAACGAACGTCCCGACGAGCCGGTTCACAGCGACACCTTGGTGACTGCGGCGAAGACCTCGTCGAGTGTGGCCTCACGCGTGTGCAGGGACGTGACCGAGCCCGTGGCCACGAGAGCTGACAGCTCACCGCCGGCGCCCAGGTCCGCGAGGTCGAAAGAGCGTCGGCGCGGTCGGCCATCGGCCACGTACTCGGCGACGACACCGGGTCGTCCGTGGCGCCGGCGGAACCCGTCCGGGGTGTCGACGGCGGCGATCCGGCCGTCGACGACGAAGGCGACCCGGTCGCACAGGTCCTCCGCGGTGCGCATGTCGTGGGTGGTGAGGAAGACGGTGGTTCCGCGGTCCGCCTCGGCCCGGACCACCTCGCGCAGGCGGGCGGCACGCACGGGGTCCTGGCCCGAGGTGGGTTCGTCCAAGAAGAGCAGGCGAGGGTGGTTGAGCAGTGCCCGCGCCAGGCTCAGGCGCATCCTCATCCCCTTGGAGAAGGTGCCCGAACGCTGGTCCGCGGCCTCTCGGAGGCCGACGCGGTCCAGCAGCTCGACGGGGTCGGCCACCTGGCCGCGGTAGAGGGAGGCGAACACCTCCAGGTTCTCCCGTGCGGTCAAGCGGGTGAACTCGGTGGGCGTTTCGAAGCCCACACCGATGTGTTCGTAGTACTCCCGGCCCCACTTCCGCAACGGGCGGCCGAGTACGCGCACGTGTCCGCCGTCGTGGCGGAGCAGGCGGGTCAGTACGTGTTGGACGGTGGACTTGCCGGCCCCGAAGGGCCGAGGAACCCGAAGACCTCGCCCGCCCCCACGGTGAAGTCCATCTGCCGTACCGCGTCGGCGTGTGTTCCGCGGTAGCGCACGCGCAGATCCGTCACGGAGATAACGTCGTCCGCGGCGGAGGTCTCACCCATCCTGGGCTCCAGCTTGATCGAGGGCGTCGAAGGTTTGCTCCATGAGCGCGGCCGGTGCCCGGCGCGGGCCTCCCCGGCTCGCCCGGTCACCGGCGCGGATCGGCTCGGCCCCTGGCACACCCGGGTGTCGACCTCCCGTTCTGGGTCCCGTCATCATGGCACGGCAGAGTCCCGGGCGGGAGAGGCCCGAAACCCCGACTCAGCGGTGCCCGGCCTCCGAGGCCCCGGGGAGCGGTACCCCGCCCGGCCGGCGGTCGGACCACGGGTGGGCCTGCTCCAACTGCCCCGCAAGCCTCAGCAGCACCCCTTCGCCGGCGGCAGGCGCCACGAACTGCACACCGAGGGGCAGGCCGGACGCGGTCCGGTGCAGCGGCAACGAGATCGCCGGAACCCCGGTCAGGTTGGCCATCAGCGTGAACGGAGTCGCCGTCAGGTTGTTCATGACCTCCTTGGTGACCAGGTCGGTCGCGGTCACCACCCGCTCGGTGCGGGTACGCACCAGCAACCGCTCGGCCGAACGCAGCCACGCCGGTGGGTCCAGGCGCCCCACGGTCACCGGCGGTCCCGCGATGGTGGGTGTCAACAGCAGGTCGTACCGCGTGTGGAACTCCACCAGCGCCCGCACGTGGTCGTTCCAGCGTTCGTTGCCGCGCACGTAGTCGGCGGCCGTGCGCGCCCGCCCCATCGCCGCGAGCATGAGCGTGTCGGGCTCGAAGTCGTCGTCCGAGCACCCGGTGTCGGTCTTGATCCCGTCCACGAGCGCGGCCATCGACCCGTACCAGAGCGTCACGAAGTCCTCGGTGAGCGCTCGCCCGTCGATGTCGGGTTCGGCCTCCTCCACCTCGTGCCCCAGGCCCTCCAGCAGCGCGGCCGCGTCGCGCACGGCACGCACCGCCTCCGGGTGCACCCGCGTGCCCAGGGGCGAACGGTCGGTGAACCCGATCCGCAGCCGGCCCGGGTCGTGCCCGACCTCCTCGGTGTAGGGGCGCTCGGGCGGGGCGATGGGGTAGGGGGAGACCGCCTCCGGTCCGGCGGCCGCCTCGAGCAGCGCCGCGGTGTCGCGAACCGTGCGTGTGACGGCGCCGTTGACCGACGCACCGTGCATCGGCTCGCCCCAGTTCGGGCCGAACGGAACCCGCCCGCGCCCCGGCTTGAGCCCCACCAACCCGCAGCAGGCCGCCGGGATCCGGATCGACCCGCCGCCGTCGTTGGCGCTCGCCCCC
>NZ_ANBF01000091.1 GCF_000341025.1 Nocardiopsis salina YIM 90010
CGAGGACCCGCCGGGGGTGTGTGCGGTGTTCCAGGGGTTGCGGGTGGGCCCGAACTCGCGCGGCTCCGTGACCGCCTTGGCCCCGAACTCGGGAACGTTGGTCTTGGCGAAGGGCACCAGACCGGCCTCCAGCCAGCGCCGCACCACCTCCGAGTGCCTGGTGGCCGGGACCCGCCGCATCGCCCGGTTACCCGCCGAGGTCGGGAACCCCGCGTAGTCCTGGAACAGATCCTTGAGCAGGAACGGGACCCCCGCCAGTGGTCCCGTGCGTCCCTCCTTCACCAGCCGCCGCGCCTCGGCGTGCATGGACAGCACGGTCGTGTTCAGGTGTGGTTCGACCTGTTCGGACCGGGTGATGGCGGCGGTCAGCACCTCGTCGGCGCTCACCTGGCCCTCCCGGATCAGCCCGGCCAGGCCCACTGCGTCGTGCTTCAGGTACTCGTCGACTCGCATACCCGGAACCTAACACCGAACTGGAACATGTTCTCGTTCTGGGGTGTCCCTCAACGCACCGGGTACACCACGGCCTTGAGTGCGTCCGGGTCGTGCCGTGCCACCGTCAGCGCCGACCTCCGCCAGACCGAACCGGTGGGTCACCAACGAGTCCAGGTCCACCGCCCCCGAGGCAGCCAGCTCGATCGCGGTCGGCCAGGTGTTGGTGTACCGGAACGTGCCGGTCAGTTCGACCTCGGAGTTCTGAAGATGCGATACGGGCAGGGTGAGCTCCTGCCCGCCCATACCGACCAGCACCACACGACCGGCCGGATCCACCGCGGAGACGGCCTCGTACGCCGCGGGGGCGACGCCGGAGCACTCCACCAGGACGTCCGCCCGTACGCCGGCCCCGGCCAAGGACCGTTCGCGCACATCGACCGCGCGAGTGGCCCCCGACCGCTGCGCCTCCGCCAGGCGGTGCGGACTCACGTCGGTGACGGTCACATCGGTGACGCCGAACGCCCGCGCAGTCTGCGCCGCCACCAGCCCGATCGGTCCGGCCCCGGTCACCAGCACCCGGTCCCCGGGGCCCACCCGCGTCTTCCGGCACGCCCACACACCCACCGACAGGGGCTCCAACAGCGCGGCCGCCTCGTCGGAGAGCGTGTCCGGGACCGGATGGGCGAAGTCCGCGTCCCAGGCCACGTACTCGCAGAAGGCACCGTCCACCGGCGGCGTGGCCATGAACCGCACCCGAGGGCACAGGTTGTAGCGCCCCGCGCGGCACTGCGCGCACACACCGTCGGGAACGCCCGGCTCCAACGAGACCCGGTCCCCTGGGGAGAGCCGTTCCACGCCCGCTCCGCGCGCCACGACCGTGCCCATCGCCTCGTGGCCCAGCACCAGGGGAGCGCGCACGACGAATGGACCGATCCGGCCGTGCTCGAAGTAGTGGGTGTCGGAACCGCACGTGCCCACCGCGCCGACCCGCACCAACACCTCGTTCCGGCCCGGATCGGGCACCGGCCGTTCTTCGACACGGATCTCGCCGATCCCGTGCAGGACCGAGGCGCGCATCGTGCTCGGGACACTCATGGGGGTACCACCGTTCGTTGCTCAGGGGAAACATCCCCCGGGCGTTACCCCGGCGCAGTCGCTCTCATGCCCGATGCCGGCCCTATGCGTGCTGCCGGGCGCTGTAGACCGCCAGATGGGTCCGGGCCGCCTCCAACAGGGGCGTGGCCACCCCGAGCTCCGTGCCCCGCCGTACCAGGTCTCCGACGATGTGCTCGTCCTCCACCGGGTTGCCGTGCGTGAGGTCCCAGTACATCGAGGTCGTGGTCGGTGCACGCGTACTGCCCACGAGCTTCGCGGTGCGCGCCCGCGTCTCCTCGGCGATCGGGTACCCCGACGCCGCCGCGACCGCACACGCCTCCGCCAGCACCGCCTGCGTGAACGCCGCACCGCCCGGAGCCCGGTTGATCTGGCCGATCGTGCCGCGCATCAGGCAGGTGCACACCCCCAGCGAGGCCAGGAGCACCCACTTGTCCCACAGTTCCTGCACGGCCCTGTCGGTGGCGCGGCTGTCGAACCTTCCGGTGTCCAGCGCCTCGGCCACCTGCTCCGGAGCGATCACCGGGTCAGGCCCCACGGGACCGTGGATCAGCTCGGCCGGCGGACCGACCTGCACGATCTCCCCGTTCTCACCGAGCCGGGTCATCACCATCGCCACACCGCCGTAGACCCGATCGGCGCCGAACCGTTCCACGAGCGCATCGATGTGCGCCATCCCGTTGAGGAACGGCAGCACCACGGTCTTGGGGCCCACGGCCGGCGTGAGGTCCTCCAGCGCCGATCCGAAGCCGTAGGCCTTGACAGCCACGATCACCAGGTCGTACTCGGGCCCCACCTCGTCGGCGGTGACCGCGTCGACCGGCACGGTCTCCTCGGCACCGTCCACGCCGCGCAGCACCAGCCCGTGCGCGCGCAGGGCCTGCGCCCGTGCGGGGCGCACCAGGAGATCGACGTCGCGTCCGGCCTGCACCAACCGGGCGCCGAAGTACCCGCCGACCGCTCCGGCCCCCACGACAAGGATGCGCATGCTCTTCCCTTCGGTTCGGTTCCCGGCCAGAAGTATGCCGGGAGCCACTCTGCCCGCCAGGAAGCGGGCCCCGACTCCGCCGGGTTCGGCCCGGTACGCGCAGGAGCACGACGACGCTCCCGGTTACCCGCGGAGCTCGAACCGCGGCCCCCGTTGCCCTAGCGTCGGCCTCTGCCGGATCGGTGTCCCAGGGTGCACGACCGGCCGGAACCAGGTGGGGAGGAGCCGTGGCACCGCAGCAGCAGATCGTGCAGGAGCCGCAGGAGACCGGCGCGACCACACGCAAGGGGTCGCTCGTCGTCAGCTGGCTGACGTCGACCGACCACAAGGTGATCGGGTACATGTACCTGATCACCTCGTTCGCGTTCTTCCTGTTCGGCGGGGTGCTGGCGCTGCTCATGCGCCTGGAGCTGTTCGCGCCCGGCATGCAGATGCTCACGCACGAGCAGTTCAACCAGTTCTTCACCATGCACGGCACGATCATGCTGCTGCTGTTCGCGACCCCGCTGTTCATCGGGTTCAGCAACATCATCGTCCCGTTGCAGATCGGCGCGCCCGACGTGGCGTTCCCGAGGATGAACCTGTTCAGCTACTACCTGTTCCTGTTCGGCGGGCTCATCACCATCGGGGGATTCCTCACCCCGGGCGGGGCCGCCAGCTTCGGGTGGTTCGCCTACACACCCCTGTCGGACGCCGTGCGTTCGCCGGGGCTGGGCGGTGACCTGTGGCTGCTCGGCCTGCTGGTCTCGGGGCTCGGCACGATCCTGGCCGCGGTCAACTTCATCACCACCGGGCTGTGCATGCGCGCGCCCGGCATGACGGTCTTCCGGATGTCGATCTTCACCTGGAACACCCTGCTGACCAGCGTGCTCGTGCTCCTGGCCTTCCCCGTGCTCACCGCCGCGCTCATCGCTCTGGGCGCGGACCGCATGATCGGCACACAGGTCTTCAACCCCGAACACGGCGGTGCCATCCTGTGGCAGCACCTGTTCTGGTTCTTCGGCCACCCCGAGGTCTACATCATCGCCCTGCCGTTCTTCGGCATCGTCACGGAGATCATCCCGGTCTTCAGCCGCAAACCCATCTTCGGCTACAAGTCGCTGGTGGCGGCCACCATCGCCATCGCGGGACTGTCCATGACCGTGTGGGCCCACCACATGTTCCCCACGGGTGCGGTCCTGCTGCCGTTCTTCTCCTTCTTCTCGTTCCTCATCGCCGTGCCCACCGGGGTGAAGTTCTTCAACTGGATCGGCACCATGTGGCGCGGGCAGCTCACCTTCGAGACCCCGATGCTGTACACGACCGGGTTCCTGGCCACGTTCCTGTTCGGCGGCCTGACCGGGGTCCTGCTGGCCTCCCCGCCGATCGACTTCCACGTCACCGACACCTATTTCGTGGTGGCGCACTTCCACTACGTCGTGTTCGGCACGGTCGTCTTCGCGATGTTCGCCGGGTTCTACTTCTGGTGGCCCAAGTTCACCGGCCGCAAACTCCACGAGGGCATCGGCAAGGTCCAGTTCTGGCTGCTGTTCCTGGGATTCCACGGGACCTTCGCCGTGCAGCACTGGCTGGGCGCGGCCGGGTTCCCGCGCCGGTACGCCGACTACCTGCCCACCGACGGGTTCACCACGATGAACCAGATCTCGTCGGTGTCCTCGCTGGTGCTGGGCGCCTCGACGCTGCTGTTCTTCTGGAACATCGTGCACACCGCCCGCCACGCGCCCCGGGTCGAGACCGACGACCCGTGGGGGTACGGTGCCTCCCTGGAGTGGGCGACCCCGTGTCCCCCGCCGCGGCACAACTTCGATGCGCTTCCGCGCATCCGTTCCGAGCGCCCGGCCTTCGACCTGCACCACCCGAACGTGGCACCCAGCGGCACGCACCGCTGACGCGTGCGGCGTGTGTCCACACCCGGCGGGCATGGCAGAACACAGGACACACCGGACCCATCCCAGCCCCGAGGCGCGTGCGGGCCGGCACCCGGGGGAGACCGGCCCACGCACGGTCAGCGTTCGGCCCCGGACCCCGTCACCGGGTCCGCCGTACGCCGCGAGGTCAGCCATGTGCGGCCCACGACGACCAGCACCAGCACCGCGATGACCGCGAGGATCCCGCCGGAGACGGGGCGGGTCACGAAGACCGCGAAGTCACCGCCGGAGATCAGCAGCGACTGGCGCAACGACGTCTCCAGGATCCCGCCGAGGATGAAGGCGAGTACGAGGGGCCCCACCTCGTAACCGAACTTGCGCAGCGCGTACCCCACGAGCCCGAATACCAGTACCACGACCATGTCGAAGACGCGGTTCTGCACGGTGTAGACGCCGACGAGCATGACCACCACCGCAACCGTGGACAGGATCGTGATGGGGATACGCAGGACCTGCACGAACGCCCCGATGAGCGCGGTGTTGAACACCAGCAACAGAACATTGCCCACGAACATCGACGCGATCACACCCCAGAACACCTCGGGGCGGTCGGTCATCAGCGTGGGCCCCGGGGTGATGCCCTGGATCAGCAGTGCCCCGTACAGCAGCGCCAGCACCACGTTCGGCGGGATCCCCAGCGTCAGCAGCGGGACGAACGCTGTCGTCGATCCCGCGTTGCTCGCCGCCTCCGGGCCGGCCACGCCCTCGATCGCGCCCTTGCCGAACCGCGAGGGGTCCTTGGCGCGGCGCTTTTCCACCACGTAGGACGACATCGACGAGACCACGCTGCCTCCGCCCGGCAGCAGCCCGAGCAGACTGCCCAGCACGGTGCCGCGGGCCAACGAGGGGCCGGCCTGCTGGAAGTCGCTGCGTGTGGGCCAGATGCGTCCGATCTTGTGCTTGATCTTCGTGCCGGTCGGGCTCTTGTCGATGTTGTAGAGCACTTCGCCCAGTCCGAACAGCCCCATCGCGATGGGGATGAAGTCGAGCCCGGCCAGCATGCTCGTGCTCTCGAAGGTGAACCTGGGTTCACCGGAGATCGGGTCCAGCCCCACGGTCGCCAGCATGAGACCGAGCCCGGCCGCGACCAGGGCCCGCCCCACCGAGACGTTGCCCATCCACGCCACCAGGAGGATGCCCGTCAATGCGATGAGGGTGTACTCGGGCGGCCCGAAACTGAGCGCGATACCCGCCAGCATCGGAGCCAGCAGCACCAGTACCACGGTGGCGGTCATGCCGCCGGCGAAGGATCCCACCGCGGCGATGCCGAGCGCGGGACCGGCCCGCCCCTGCTGTGCCATCGGGTAACCGTCGAAGGTGGTCACCACCGACGACGCTTCGCCGGGGATGTGCAACAACACCGAAGTGATGGTCCCGCCGTACACGGAGCCGTAATAGATGCCGGCCAGCAGGATGATCGCAGTGGCCGGATCCAACACGTAGGTGAGCGGCAGGAGCAGGGCGATCGTGGCTGTTGGTCCCAGGCCGGGCAGCACCCCGATGAGCGTTCCGATGAACACGCCCAGGGCCACGAAGACCAGGTTGCCCGGTTGCAGGGCGACCTGGAGGCCCTGGACGACACTGTCGAGATGGTCCATCAGCCCGTCCCTTCCAGCAGTGCGATGAGGGGGTCGGAGGGGAGGGGGACGCCGAGGCCGTACACCAGGCCGACGGCCAGCGCGGCGGTCACCACCACGGCGGTGACCAGCGTCGTCCACCAGCGCATCCCGGCCAGGGCGCGCAGCCACAGCACCAGCAGTGCCAGCACCGGAAGCACCAGGCCCACTGCGGCGAACGCGGTGATGAAGGCGGCCACGCTCACCAGTGCGGACACCAGGCGCCACGGATTGTTGCTGAAGGCCTCCGGCCGGGGCTCGTCGTCCTTCGGCGGGCGCAGGGCGAAGGAGGCCAGCAGGATCATCAGCCCCGACACCAGCGGCCAGAACCCGGGGCCGGGCTCGCGCAGTTCGCCCAGGCCCAGGTCGATCGATCCGATGATCACCAGGACGCCGAACACGCCCCATGTGAGGCGGTGCGGCCACGCGCGCCCCGCGGCCTGCGCAGGTGCGGCCTCCGAGGTCTCCTGCGGTGTGCCCTCCGGATGTGTGTCGCTCATGAGTCGGCCTCCTCGATCAGCTCGAGGAAGCTCTCGTGCATGGTGTCCATGATCTGACGGCTGTGGTCGGAGGACGTGGGCCGGTCGTCGGCGACGTGGTCCTCACCCAGGGTCTCGGCCAGATGCGGGTCCCGCGTGCACCCGGCGGTGTGCTCCTCCAACAGTTCCACCAGGTCGTCCGGGGTGTCCTCGGGCACCACCGGGAACCAGTAGGAGTCGGAGTCGGGCAGTCCGTCATAGCCCAGCTCCTCGAACGTGGGAACGTCCGGGATGTGGTCCATGCGCTCGCTGGAGCCGGAGACCGACACGTGCAGGTCCGTGCCTTCGAGCTGCTCCATGACCTCCTTGGAGCTCTCGGTGAAGACCGCGTCGACGTCCTCGGCCATGAGCGCGGTCACCGCCGGAGCCGACCCCTCGTAGGGCACCGCGCGCACCGGGGCGCCGCGCACGTCCCGCAACAGGTCCATCGCCTGGTGCGGCGCGCTCAGGGCACCGGGGGTGGCCACCACCAGGGGCTCGTCGCGTTCCAAGAACCCGGGGCCGACCTCGTCGTGCAGGTCCGGAGGGGTGATGAGCACCGACGGGGCCAACGACACCTCGTTCAGCGGGGTCACATCGTCCTTGGTGTAACCCACAGACGGGACACGCAGCGGAACCACCACGGGCCCGCTGGTGGTCACCATCGCCATGGTGTGCCCGTCCGGCTCGGCACCCAGCAGGTCGTTGATGGCCACGGCCTGGCTGCCTCCGGGTTTGTTCTCCACCACCACCTCGCGGTCCAGGTTGTCGCTCAGACACAGTGCGAGGGAGCGGGCGATGGTGTCGGTGCCGCCGCCGGGGGCGAACCCCACGAGCATGGTGACGGGGCGTTCGGGATACTGCTCGGGATCGGGAGTGCTGCCGTCCCCGCCGCAGCCCGCGACCACCAGGGTCAGGACCAGGGCCAAGGCCGGGATCGTCGGTCGTTTCAACGGTGCGCCTCGAGAAGGGAAGGGGTCGAAGAGGCAGGGCTCACCGGTGCTGCAGGCGGGCGCGCAGCTCGCGTTTGAGCACCTTGTGGCTGGGGCCGAGCGGCAGGTCCGAGACGACCTCCACCCGGCGGGGGTACTTGTGCGCGGCCAAGTGGGTGCGTGACCAGGCCACGAGCTCGTCGGCGTCGACCTCGGCGCCGGCGGCGGGGACCACGACCGCGCACACCTCCTCGCCGAGCTCGTCGTCGGCCAGGCCGATCACCGCGACCTGGGCCAGGTCGGGACGCTGGGCCAGGACCTCCTCGACCTCGCGGGGGTAGACGTTGTAGCCGCCGCGGATCACCAGGTCCTTCTTGCGGTCCACGACACTGACGTAGCCGCCCTCGTCCTTGATGCCGATGTCGCCGGTGCGGAACCAGCCGTCCTGCAGGGCCGCGGCGGTGGCCTCGGGTGCGTCGAGGTATCCGGCGAAGACGTTGTGTCCGCGCACGACGATCTCGCCGCGGTCGCCGGTTCCGAGCAGGACCACGGTGTCCTCGACGGCGGGGTCGGCGATCTCGACCTCCACACCCCAGATGGCGTGGCCGACGGTGCCGGCGCGCGCCCCGAACTCGGGCTGGTTCGTGGCAGCGGTCGGGGAGGTCTCCGAGAGCCCGTACCCCTCGTAGACGACTGTGCCGAAGGTCTTCTCGAACCGGTCGAGCAGGGCCACCGGTAGGGCCGAGCCGCCGGAGATGCAGAACTTGGGGGAGGGCAGGGAACGGGACCCGGTGCCGGAAGCGGCCTCGGTCAGGCGGCTGTACATCGTCGGCACACCCAGGAAGACGGTGACCCCTTCGGCACGCATGAGGTCGATGGCGGCGTGCGGGTCGAAGCGATCGTGCAGGACGAGGGTGCCGCCGAGCCGGAAGGTGGTGTTGAGCGCGACCGTCTGCCCGAAGGTGTGGAAGAGCGGCAGGCACCCGAGCACGGTCTCCTCACGCGTGAAGGGGTGGTTGTCGAAGGCGTTGACGGTGGCGCTCATGACCAGGTTCAGGTGGGTGAGCACCGCTCCCTTGGGGCGCCCGGTGGTGCCGCTGGTGTAGAGGGCCACTGCCGGGTCCTCGGGCCTGCGGGAGACCGGCCGATCCGGGGGCGTGGTGCTGCGGGCGAGTGCGGCGACCGAGCCGGGCTCCTCCTCGGGGCCGATCGGATGCACGGGCACGCTGGCCTGTTCACCGGCGGTGCTGGAGGTCTCCAGGAACCGCCCCTGGCTCAGCAGGACCCGGGCGCCGCTGTCCCCGAGCAGGTGGGAGACCTCCGAGGCGGTGAGCATGGGAGCCAGCGGCAGGACCGTGGCCCCGACGGCCAGGGCGGCGTAGTAACAGCGCACGAACTCGACGTGGTTGCCGGCCACGAGCGCCACCCGGTCGCCCTCGCCGACCCCGAGTGCGCGCAGGGCACCCGCGTGTTCCAGAACCTCGTGCCACAGCCGGGCGTAGGTGTACCGGTGCTCGCCGCAGACCAGGGCGGTGCGTTCGGGGAACCGGTGAGCCGGTTCCGACAGGAGGGTGGTCAGGGAGAGTCTCATCGTCTTCCTGGGGTCTGGGCAGTGTGTTCGGTGCGCATCCGCACGGAAACCTGACAGTGTTAGGTTTTTAGTGATTCTAGACACACGCGGAAACTTGTGACAAGGGATGACGAAGGGCCACTTGAGTCCCAGAAACCCATCCGGTCCCACGCGGCCTGAGCACGAATGGGTGGCCGAGAGCGGCCTGAACGGCGATGTGGTCGGGCGAACAGCGGAGCGTCCACCCACCCGGGCACGGGGCCGTCGGGGCCGAGCCGGGGCGCGGTCGCTACGATGCGCGCATGCCCCGTGGAACATCCCCCGCCGCCGTTGCCTGTGCCCTGACGCTGCTCGTGAGCTCATGCTCCCTGCTGGAGGACGAACCCGAGGGTCCCGGGTACGCCCCGACCGTGATCAGTCCCGACGAGCTCGTGCACTGCGAGGGCGAGGGCGATTGCGGTGAAGCGGGGGCGGTGCGGTGGTCGGTGCCGTTGGAGGAGGATCACCACGTGCTCTCCGGGGCGGACCTGAGCTCTGCCTACGCCACGCCCGTGCGCGAAGCGGTCGGCGGGCCTTCCTTCGGCGTGGGTGCCGCCGTGCACGAGGACACCCTCTTCCTGTACCAACGCGATCATGTCCTGGCCGTGGACGCCGCAACCGGGGAGCCCGTGTGGGCCGAGGAGCAGGTCGACCCCGAGCAGAACAAGCGCGCCGAGGCGCTCCACGTGGCCGGGGACGCCTTGGTGCTGGTCGCAGCGGACGTGCGGGAACGGCATGCGCACATCTATCTCGGCGGGACCGACCGCGACGAAGGGCCCGAGTGGACCCGGGTCGAACACCCCGACGGCGAGTTCAGCAGCTCCGTGAACCCGGGTGAGGGGCACGTACTGCTGACGAGCCAGCAGGCGTCCGGGGCAGAGGACACGGTCCACCATCTGGTGGAGGCCGACACCGGTGAGATCAGCTGGAGCGCCGAACTTTCGGGCAGCCCGGTCGAGGGCGCCTTCACCGGGCAGGAGATGCTCGTGCGGGAGCGCGGTGAGGCTGTCGAGGAGGACGACACGGATCGCCTGTACACGGTGGACCTCGCCGACGGGGACGAGAGCGAGCCCGTGGACCTGCCCCCGGACCGGGACTGGAACGAGGTCGCCGCCGTCGACACTGACACCCTCGCCCTTCACCAGAGATGCGAGGTGGACGGCAGGGACGACGACCCGTGCACCCAGAACGTGATCGGGCTGAACGCTTCGGACGGTGAGGAGCTGTGGGAACACCCGGGACCCAGCACCGTTCTCGACGCGGTCGAGGAGGAGGGCCGCACGGTCCTGTTGGTCGAGGACCGTGACGGGCATTGGTGGGTCGACGCCTCCGACGGAGAGATTCTGGGTTCCGTCGGCGGCGGGAACGGCCGTTCACCCGCCGGGGGTGTCGAGGTCACCGAGGCCGAGCCCGCAGGGGACGAGGAGAGCGACCCCGACCGCCCGGAGTGGGAGGTCGACGTTCCCGGACTCGGTGACCCCGTCGTCGTGGACCACGCCGCGGGCGCGCTGCCCCTGACCAGCCACCGCTACGGGGGCAACGGGGCCGTGCGCACCGGGGACGGCGGCACCGTATCGGTCTTCCGGGGCTGCGCGCCCGACGGCCTGGGCCAGGAGAGCCTCGACGCCCCGGCCGACGGCAAGCCGTGCTCCTCACCCCGCCTGTTCGCGGTCGACCTGGGTTAGATCGGCCCCGCACCAGGGCTCCTCGCACCGCAGGTACTGGGCCTCGGTGTCGTAGCCGCCGGTGAACGCGCGGTGTTCCCCGTCGCCCGTGACCATGTGGGGCCGGTCGTGTTCGTCCAGGGCCAGCCCCGTGGTCCGGGGCACGTGCTCGAAACCGGTGAGCAGGGTCTCCACGGTCTCGGAGCAACCGGTGTCCAGACAGGAGAGGAGCATGAGGCGTTCGGCCCCATAGTCGTAGGTCGCCAGCTGGGGCCGTTCCTGTGAGTCCAGGTCGAACCCGGGCACCGGCCGCGCCCACCCCGGTTCGGTCACCGTCTCCTCGGAGTACTCGGTGCACGCGGCGTCCTGGCAGTCCAGGAACCGCACCGCACCGTCGCCGGCCTCACGCAGCATGACTGCCGCCGTTCCGTCGGAACGCTCCAGGACGCGGGCGCCCACGAGCTTCTGGCCCGCTTCCTCGTACTCCTCCTCGTATTCGAACAGGTCCCCGGTCAGCTCGGTGACCTCCATGTCCGAGCAGGCGGTGTCGGGGCAGTGGAGAGCGTGGACGGCGCCGTAGCCGGCGTCGGTGACCAACAGGAGGAACCCCTCCTCGCCCACGGGTTCCAGGTCGAGGTGGTGGCCGTTGGCGAGGAAGGCGTTGGTCGAGAGTTCGTCGGGCAGGTCGAGCGCGACCGGGTCCTCGCAGTCCTGGTCCGCGCACACGTGCGCGCGCAGCCCGGCCGTGTCGCCCTCCTCCGCGAACGGGACGTCCCCTTCGTCGTAGCCGTAGGAGTTCACGTGGGAGACCACGACCAGCTCTTCGCCGACGGGTGCGGCGACGGCGTCGACGTCGTGGTGGGAGCCGGCGAAGGGGCGAACCTGGGCCCCGAGCTCGCAGTCGCCGGGTTCGTCGCACACGTGCAGGTAGAGGCCGGAGTCCTCGTGCAGGGCGTACCGGGCGCTCTCGTCGTCCTCGTACAGGACTTCCACCCACTCGGGGTACACGTAGGCCTCACCCACCGGGGTCAGGGGCCCGAAACCGTAGTGGCCCGGGGTCTCCTCGACCAGCTCGCAGCGGGGATCGCACACCAGCTGGTTGGCCTGGCGACCGTTGAAGGAGACCACGGCGCGGCCGTCCTCCACCCACATCTCGACCCGTTCTCCGTCCAGGCCGCTCGGATCGAGGGGTGAGCCGGTGAGCTCCGGTGCGTCGAAAGGGTCGGCGGCGACCACGGCCGGGGCGACCAGGGGCGGTACGACCAGCGCCGCCGCGACGACCACCACCGTGAGCGCGCGCGGACGCACGCCCGCGGGCCGGGCGGCGGGAATGTGGCCGTCGACCTGTTCCAGGTCCACGCAGACCGGCAGGGGCGGGTCGGTGTCGGGGTCCAGTGGGGAGAAGCGGCCGTGGAAGGCGAGGGGCGCGCTCAGCAGCAACAGCACCATCGGGGTGACCAACAGGGACAGCAACGCCTGCGTCGCCGTGATCGCCGGGTCGCCCTCTGCCAGAGGTCCGCGTTCGGTGAGGGCGTGCTCCAGGCCGGTGCCGCACAGGTACAGCAGCCCGAAAGCGGCCACGACCACCCCCAGGTGCAGACGCCGCCGCTGACGGCCCAGGACCCAGGCGCGCGCGAAAGCCCGCCACGGGTTGCGGCCCTCGACCAGGGCGACGGGCAGCGTGATCATCATCGGGGGCCACACCACGAGCAGGACCGGCACGATGAGGACCACCGGGGCCCACTCCGACATCGTGACCGTCCACAGCGCCGCCGCCGCGGCTGCCACCAGAACCGTGGCCGTCGTCAGGACCCACGCCAGACCGGTCCAGTACCGCCGCAGGGCGTGCCGCCACGCGTCGCGGACCCCGATCCGCCGGCCGAGCAGCGCGGCCCCGGCGATCGTCACACCAGCCCCGAGTGTGAGAGGGCTGAGCACCAGGGTCAGCAGCAGGAGCACGGCCGCGCCCGCCAGAGTCCAGGGGGTGAGCGGGTCGACGAAGGACTCGCTCACCCCGTTCACGACCACCGAGTCGCTCGCCAGCCAGAGCTCCCAGGGCAGGGCGAGCAGGGTCAGCGGCGCCAGGGGCAGGCCGGCCGCCACCATGATCGGGAACAGTGCGCGGGGGTAGGTGCGCAGGAGTGACCGAATCAGTGCCCACCAGCTCTCGTGGGTGTCGAGGTCGTGCTCGGGCCCGGCGGTCTCTTCCGGGGCCGGGGCTTCAGGGACCGGGTCCTGGCCGGGCTGGTTCACCGGGGTCCTTCCGTGTCGGGGGATGCGCGCCGAAGACTACTGGTCTGACCTCAACCGAGCACCGTCGGCCCTCGAGTGGCCGGAATGGCGGCCACGAGACACGCACCGTCGGGATCCACCGACCGGACCGAGTGTCCCTCATCGGGAGCGTGGAGGTGTTGGGTGGTGTTGCCTCGGGGGTGGTGGTTCGTCGGGGGT
>NZ_ANBF01000092.1 GCF_000341025.1 Nocardiopsis salina YIM 90010
TCCGAGGAGGAGGAGCGGGAGATGATCGAGCGCGCCATGGTCGAGGCTGAACGCATCGCCGAGCGGATGGTGGACGCGGAGCTCCGCGGACGCCTCCACCGGCGACCGGATGACGAGTGACCGTGGCCGGATGCGGCCACGCGCCCGGAGGCCCCTACTCACGGTGATCCTGACTTCGGACAGTGATGCATCCTGGACGAAAGCCTTCTATCGGACAGTCGTTCGATCTAAGCTGTTCTCCCCCGTCCCGCTCACGGGTCACATACGCAGCATCAGCGAGGGGAGACCTATGCTGCATCCCCCAGCGGCTCCACAGTGTGGTGGTGTCCTTCTGTCCGTCATCGTCAGCACGCAGATCCCGCCCACGACGACCTTCGAAGTCGGGACGCTCGGGCCCGACTGGCACCTCATCATCGTCAGGCACGGCGTCACCTTTGGTGAGCTCGTGCGGGCCTACCACCGGGCCCTACCCGGGTGGGCCCGGTGGCGCCTGTACACGAGCCTGGGCGTCATCGACCCCGCCGTGGACCTGGTCGGCTACATCCGCACCCGTTGGTGGGACGACGAGTGGCCGATCACCACGGACACAGAGTTCCGAGTCGCGGCAGCGGGCCGGGAGGCGGGGCTCCTCGTGCCGCTGCGAGAGCCGGACCTCGCGGCCGCCTAAGCCCGACCGAGGGCATAGAAAACGCCCCGGCGCCGAGGGGAGCGGCGCAGGGGCGTTGTCGTGTTTCAGAGCTGGTTCGCGATCCCGAGCCGCTGGGACTCCTGCCACGCGAGCCGGTCCCTGCTATCAGCCACGTACAGCCGGATCATCTGTTCGGAACTCCACCCGGCGCGCGCCATGAGCGCGTCCCGGGAGCCGCCGGCGTCCAGGTGCCACGTGGCCATGCTCCGCCGGAACCGGTGCGGGTGGATCGACTCTGTGATGCCCGCCTCCGCGGCGCGTCGGTCGAGCATGGTTTGCAGCCCGCCCTTGGTGAACGCCTTATGCCCGAGCCACAGTGCGGGGTCGTCGGCCAGGCGGTGCGTGGCCCGGTGGCGTAGGTACCGGTCGAGGGAGGTGGCAGTACGCGGGGCAACATCGACCAGGTGTTGTTTGCCGCCCTTGAGCCTGAGTCTGAGGAGCGGCGGGTCGTGGTCGAGGAACAAATCGCTGTGCCCCTGGTTGTCGAGGCCGGGATGATCGGACGACCACCGGAGACCGAGAAGCCCGGACACGCGCATGCCGGTATCGGCAAGCACTCGGATGATGGCGGCGTCACGGGTGTCGCGAAACCCCCCTCGACGGGAGCACGTGGCCAGTAGGGCAGACACCTGGTCCTGCGAGAGTGGCGGGCGGCGCACGTCCTCGGGGTGCGGGCGAGCTACCTCAAGCATGGGATCCTCACCGGCGGAGATCATCCGCTCCTTGACCGTCCACGACCAGAACGACCTGAGGTTCCGGTAGTGGTGCAGGGCGTTGTGCCGGCTGGTGGTGTCGCCGACGTCGAGAAGCCAGTCGGTGATGTCATCGGGCTCGATGGTGGTGACCGCAGAGGGGAGTTCGCGCTCGTCGAGCCACGCGGCGAGGAGGTTCACCGTCCGGAGGTAGTTCCGGACGGTGAATGGGCTGGCTGGCTTCTTCATCTTGCCTGCCGTGCCAGCCTTCAGAGCACGTTCCCAGGACCGGGTGAGGTCGGTGAGGTGGCCCCCTCGGGGGGTTTTCCTGCCCATGTACTACTCCTGCGGTGAGCGACGGTCACAGAGAGCTCGATAGTGCCCTCTGTGACCGTCGTGCAACGGGTCAGATTACTCGTGACCCTGCATTCCCGCAGGTCAGACGCGACTTTGGCGTCTGGGCTTGCAAAAACCTAGTAGCGGTAGTGCTCGGGCTTGTAGGGGCCGGCGACGTCGACACCGATGTACTCGGCCTGCTCCTTGGTGAGCGTGGTGAGCTCGACGCCGAGGGCGTCCAGGTGCAGACGGGCGACCTTCTCGTCGAGGATCTTCGGCAGCGTGTAGACGCCCGTGGGGTACTCGTCGGTCTTGGCGAACAGCTCGATCTGCGCGATCACCTGGTTGGTGAAGCTGTTGGACATCACGAAGCTGGGGTGGCCGGTGGCGTTGCCCAGGTTGAGCAGGCGGCCCTCCGACAGCACCAGGATCGACTTGCCACCGGGGAAGGTGTACTCGTGGACCTGCGGCTTGATCTCCTTCTTGGTGATGCCCTCGACCTTCTCGAGGCCGGCCATGTCGATCTCGTTGTCGAAGTGGCCGACGTTGCCGACGATGGCCTGGTGCTTCATGGCCGCCATGTGGTCGGTCATGATCACGTTGAAGTTGCCGGTGGTGGTGATGAAGATGTCACCGGTCTCGACCGCCGACTCCAGGGAGGCGACCTCGTAGCCGTCCATGGCGGCCTGCAGGGCGTTGATCGGGTCGATCTCGGTGACGATGACCCGGGCACCCTGGCCGCGCAGGGACTCGGCCGAGCCCTTGCCGACGTCGCCGTAGCCGCAGACGACGGCGATCTTGCCGCCGATGAGGACGTCGGTGGCGCGCATGATGCCGTCCGGCAGGGAGTGCCGGATGCCGTACTTGTTGTCGAACTTGCTCTTGGTGACCGAGTCGTTGACGTTGATCGCCGGGAAGGACAGCGTGCCCTCACGCTGCATCTCGTACAGGCGCAGGACACCGGTGGTGGTCTCCTCGGAGACGCCCTTGATGCCCTCGGCGATCTTGGTCCACTTGCTGTTGTCCTTCTGCAGGCTCTTCTTCAGCAGGGACAGGACGACCTGGAACTCCTCGGCCTCGGCGGAGGCCGGGTCCGGGACCGCACCGGCCTTCTCGAACTCGGCACCCTTGTGGACGAGCATGGTGGCGTCGCCGCCGTCGTCCAGGATCATGTTGGGGCCTTCGGCGCCGGGCCAGGTCAGGGCCTGCTCGGTGCACCACCAGTACTCCTCCAGCGTCTCGCCCTTCCAGGCGAAGACCGGCACACCCTTGGGGTTGTCCGGGGTGCCGTCGGGGCCGACCACAGCGGCGGCCGCGGCGTGGTCCTGGGTGGAGAAGATGTTGCAGCTCACCCACCGCACCTCGGCGCCGAGGGCGGTCAGGGTCTCGATGAGGACGGCCGTCTGGACGGTCATGTGCAGCGAGCCCATGATGCGGGCGCCACGGAGCGGCTTGCTGTCTCCGTACTCGGCGCGGGTGGCCATGAGGCCGGGCATCTCGTGCTCGGCGAGACGGATCTCGTCGCGGCCGAACTCGGCCAGGGAAAGATCGGCGACCTTGTAGTCGAAAGCCATGCGTTCCTCACTCGTGACTCTTGCTGGCACCCAGAGTCTAGGCCCACGGAGCGCTCCACGGGACAAACCTGACGTTCGGTTGTCAGATTTGAGCACTCGGGGACCGGCATTGGGTTAGGGTCGCGTGCATGGCGGCCAGCGACAACACCCCGATCCCCGACGCACCGGTACAGGACGCGTCCGGCGCGGTCCCGATCTCCGCCGCGGCCGACCGTGTGGGCAGCACGGCGCGCATGCTCCGCTACCGGGAGGCGCTGGGGCTGCTCCCCCGCACACAGGAGTCACCCACCGGACGCGGCCACCGGCACCGGCGCTTCACCGACGAGGACCTCGACACGATCGGGGCCGGCATGGATCTGGAGCGCGAGCTCGACATCCCCCCGGCCGCACTTGCATTCGCGCTGCGGGTACTGGCCGAACCGGAACTGCTGGCCCGGGTGCGCCGCCACGGCGAACGCCTGGGCCGCCTGACCGCCGCCCCCGTACGCGCCATGGACTTCGAGAAGCAGAAGGCGATGCGGCTTCTGCACGCGGCCCGACCGCGGCCATGAGCTCGCGACGCACACCGGCGGCCCCGGGTTGACCGTGGGCCACGGCCGGTCGCGGACACCCGTTCACGCCCGGGGCAGGTTTTGGCAAAGAGACCACGGGCTACGGACAGGGACGTGGATACGCTACGCGGCGACGCGACCCCGCAGACCATCGAAGGGCTCCTGCGTCCGGACCTCGATGACCTCGACCGTCTGCGTGCGGTCTGGGCCGAGCACCGGGGCCCGCGGGAGGAACGCGCCCGGGCCCGCAGGGAGCTGGCCCGCCGCAGGGCGTTCGACCTCGGGGGCGGGCCGGAGCTCGCCGACCTGCTGGAGGCCACCACCACTGAGGAGATGTCCGGCCCCGCCCTGACCCCGGACCACGTCGCCGAGCTGGCCGCACGCGCCGCGTCGCTGACCGTGCCCACGGGCCGCTGTCCCCGACTGGACGAGGCCGGCGCCGAGGGTGTGGCACACGCGGCCACCGCACCCGGGCATCCGGTCGTACGCGCCGTGCACACGTACCTCACGTGCGCGGGCGCGCTGGCCGGGAACGCCCCCGAGGAGGCCGGCGACGGGCCGGGGTGGGCGCTGCCGTGGGTGCTGGCGTCCCTGGTGCTGCAGCGGGCCGACTTCCCCCCTCTGGTGCCCGACGCCGGGGTCCCCGCCTGCACCGGGCCCAGGGGGTCCCGCCGCGTCGACCTGTGCGCCCGCCACCTGGCCCGGCTCGTGGCCACGTCCCTGCGCACCGAGCTGAGCCGGTTGCCGTCCCGCCCGGGTCCGGCGCCCGCTTCGGCACCGCCCCTGGCGGCGGCCACCCACCGCCGGGCCCTGGACTACCTGCGCGACCGCCGGGGGCCACTGCTGCAGGTCCTGGGTTCCCTCGACGACCAAGCCCGTGCGGACGTGCATGCGGGCAGTGCACCGCAGGCCCCGGGAGAGATCGGCGCCCCGCCCGAGCGGGCCCTGCTGTCGCCCGGCGCGAACCACTGGTGGGCCGGCCTGGCGCTGACCGTGGCCGAGGCCACGCTGGTGCTGTACGTGATCGTGCAGGAGGTCGGCCCCTCGAGCGCGGGTGTGCTCGCGGTGACGGCTGACGCACGCCTGACGATCGGCGCGGAGGCGCGCGAGGCCCCGTTGATGTCCGAGGTCGACGGGGTGACCGTGATGCCCAACGACTCGGCCGACGAGCGGTGGCCGCTGGTGCGCGACCTCGTCGACGAGGCCCTGTCGCGGTCGATGGACCAGATCACCCGGGCCTGAGGGCCCGTGCGGCGCGTCGACGCCTCCGGGGCCGTTCAGCCGCTCAGCGCGACCAGGGCCAGGACCAGCAGCAGGATGACGATGGTGATGAGCACCGCCGGGATCACCCAGCTCTGCTGCAGGAGCGAGTCCTCCTGGACCGGGGTCGGCATCGGCTGCTGCGAGGAGGGGCGGGCGTAGGTCTGGTTCGGGTTCATCCCGCCCATGTGCGTCCCGTGCGGCGGCGGTGTGGTGGGGCCCGCGTACGGGTTGCCGTGCATGCCGTGGCGCGGGTCGGAGTTGCCCGGGGGCGGACCGCCGAACCCTGGCTGCGGGTTCGAGGTGCCGGGGTGCGGTCCGAACCCGGGCTGCGGGTTCGACGTGCCCGGGTGAGGACCGAATCCCTGCCGGGGGTCGGAGCTCATCGGGGGCTGACCGGGCTGTCCCATGCCCTGCCGGGGGTCGGAGGTCATGGGCGGCTGTCCGCCCGTGGGGTACTGCTGCGGCTGGGGCGGCGGCATGGGCGGGAACGCGGTCTGCCCGCCGGTGAACGTGCCGGTCTGCGCGATCTGCTCGCCCTGCTTGACGGCCTCGTCGGTGGAGCTCGCCGACTCGTCCGGCCCGTCGTGGCCGAGCAGGCGCATGAGCAGGGTCTGTGCGTTGGGCCGGTTCTGGGGATCCTTGTCCAGGCACGACTCGACGATCGGGCGCAGGCTGTCGTCGAGACCGTCGAGGTCCGGCGGAGCGGTGACCACACGGTGCACGACCGCGGGCACGGTGTCGGAACCGAACGGGGCACGCCCGGTGGAGGCGAACGCCATGATGCAGCCCCACGCGAAGATGTCGCACTTGTCGGTGATGCCGCGGCCCTCGATCTGCTCCGGCGCCATGTAGGACGGCGTTCCGACGATCGAGTTGGTCATGGTCGCCGTGCCGTCGTCGACCCGGGCGATGCCGAAGTCGATGACGCGGGGGCCGTCCGGACCCAGGAGCACGTTGCCGGGCTTGAAGTCCCGGTGGACGATGCCGGCCTTGTGGATCGCCACGAGGGCCGTGGCCGTCGAGACCGCCAGGCGCTGGAGGCGGCTGCCCCGCTGGGGTCCGCCGCGGGAGACCGTCTCCTGCAGGTCCTTGCCGGGCACGAACTCGCTGACGACGTAGGGCGGGTCGTCGTCGAGTTGAGCGTCGATGATCGCCGCCGTGCAGAACGAGGCGACCTTCCGGGCGGCGCTGACCTCCTTGACGAACCGCTTGCGCAGGTCGGCGTCCTCGGCCCACTGATCGTTGAGGACCTTGACCGCGTACTCCTCGCCCTCGCGGTCCTCGGCGAGGTAGACCACCCCCTGGCCGCCCTTGCCGAGGCGACCGGTCACGCTGTAGTCACCGAACGCCGAGGGGTCGCTCGGCATGAGCGCTTGGGGGCCGGCCATCGGTCTCCTCCAGGGAGGTCGTCGTACTACGGGGGCGGGGACCAGGGTACGGGGCGTCCGGGACACGGCCGGGCCCGCGCCCGGTCGTCCCGGAAGGGGCGTCCCTTCCGGGCATACCCGTTATGACTGTTGGAAAGGCGGTTCCGTTCCACCCGACCCTCAATCCATACGTCGCGCCTCTTCGACCAGCAGGACCGGGATGCCGTCGCGGATCGGGTAGGCGAGCTTGCTCTCGTCGCAGACGAGCTCGTCGGTCTCCGGGTCGTGGCGGAGCGGGGCCTGGCTCTGGGGGCAGGCCAGGATCTCCAGCAGCCAGCCGTCGATCTTCGTGCTCATGGGTTCTCGTTCCTCGTCTCTGTGTGCGGGTGCGGACACGGCCAACAGCCGCACCGCATCTCCATCATGCCTGTTCAGGCGCGCACAATCGCCAGGACCCGGTCGCGCAGGGTGGCGACCCCGGTGTCGTCGGGCGCCTCGACGTTGAGCCGGAGCAGCGGCTCGGTGTTGGAGGCGCGCAGGTTGAACCAGGATCCGTCGGGCAGGGTCACGCTGAGCCCGTCGAGGTCGTCGACGGTGATGCCCTCGCGCCCCTCGTAGGCCTCCCGGACCGCGGCCATGCGGCCGGCGGCGTCGTCGACCTCGGAGTTGACCTCGCCGGAGGCGGCGTACCGGGTGTACTCCCGCGTGATCTCCGACAGGGTCCGGGTGTCGGCGCCCAGGACCCGCAGGACGTGCATCGCCGCGAGCATACCGGTGTCGGCCCGCCAGAAGTCGCGGAAGTAGTAGTGGGCGGAGTGCTCCCCGCCGAAGATCGCGCCGGTCTCGGCCATGGTCGCCTTGATGAAGGAGTGCCCCACGCGCGTGCGTACGGGGGTGCCGCCCTTCTCGGCGACGATCTCGGGGACCGCCTGCGAGGTGATGAGGTTGTGGATGACCGTGGCGCCGGGTTCGCGCTCCAGTTCCTGGGCGGCCACGAGCGCCGTCACCGCCGACGGCGGCACGGGCTCGCCTCGCTCATCCACCACGAAGCACCGGTCGGCGTCGCCGTCGAAGGCGAGTCCCAGGTCGGCGCCGCTCTCCCGGACCTTCTCCTGCAGGTCGACGAGGTTGTCGGGGTCGAGGGGGTTGGCGGGATGGTTCGGGAAGGTGCCGTCGAGCTCGAAGTACAGCGGCACGACCTCCAGCGGCAGCCCTTCACCCAGCACGGCGGGGACGGTGTGCCCGCCCATGCCGTTGCCGGCGTCCACGGCGACCTTGAGGGGACGGATGCCGGACAGGTCGACGAGGCCGCGGAGGTAGTCCGCGTACCCCTGGAGGAGATCGCGGCGGGTCACCTTCCCGGCCGGGCCGCCGTGCTCGGGAACACCCTCCTCCGCGAGGTGGCGGATCTCGTCGAGCCCGGTGTCGGCGCTCATGGGGGCGGCTCCGGCCCGGCACATCTTGATGCCGTTGTACTGGGCCGGGTTGTGGCTGGCGGTGAACATCGCGCCGGGCAGGCCGAGCTCGCCCGAGGCGTAGTAGAGCAGGTCGGTGGAGCCGAGCCCGGCGTCGACCACGTCCACCCCCTGGCCGGTCACGCCCTCCGCGAAGGCCGCGGTCAGCTCGGGGGAGGAAGGACGCATGTCGTGGGCGACGACCACGGCGCCGACGCCCACCACACGGCCGAAGGCGGCGCCGACGGCGCGTGCGACCCCGGTGTCGAGGGTGTCGGGCACGACGCCGCGGACGTCGTAGGCCTTGAAGATGCTTGCGAGATCAGCCACGTCTTCTCCGGTTCTCCGGTGGGTCCTGGGGGCCGGGTGCGCGGTACAAAGCTAGCAAGCGCGCGGGGCGGGTGGCGGTCAGGACTGCCGCGGCGGCTGTTGGTCCGAACGCACCACACGCAGGTGTCCGCGGCGGGTGGGGTCCTCACCCTCGGGATCGGTCTGTGCAGGGGGGCGCGCCGCCTCACGTACAGCGTCGGCGAGGGCCTCCAGGTCGTCACTGCCGGGGCCACCGCCGACCGCTTCGACCGGGAGCCTGACGACCTCCCACCCCCGGGGGGCGGTCAGCCGGTCGGCGTGCATGGCACACAGGTCGTAGCAGTGCGGCTCGACGTAGGCGGCGAGCGGACCGAGGACGGCCGTCGAGTCGGCGTAGACGTACGTGAGCGTGAATACGGCGGGCTGCCTGCACGCGGTGCGGGAACAGCGTCGAACATGGCTCACAGCCAACGACTGTATGCCCTTCCTCAAGGACACGCCAGCATCACCCCATATCCGGAACCCTTTCAGGGACGGCGAGTCCGGACCTTCCACCCCGTTCAGCGCGCCCGCGGGGGTCGTCGGGGTGCCGGATCCCGGTCGTGCGGGGCCGGGAGGGGCTACGCGCGAGGCCGCCGATGGCTTAGTCTCGGGGTGTGCGACGAGTGCGCCTTTCCAGTGGCCAACCAGACCGTGTGCGGCGAAGGGACCGCCGAGGACGTGGCATCCGCGGCCCTCTCGTCCCTGCCGACCTGCCGGTTTTCCGGAGCCGAGCGCAGGCGTTCGACGACCTCGTCCTGGACGCGGTCGAACGCCTCGAGCGCTTGTGGTCCCGTGAGCTGGCCAATGTCGACTTCCTCGTGGAGGACGTCCCCCCGGTACCCCCGATGGCTGAAACGATCCCCTTCTCCCGGCTGGAGACCGAGCCCGACGGCCGGGCGCGCATCGTGGTCTACCGCCGCCCGGTGGAGGTCCGCACCAAGGACCCCGACGAGATGGCGCTCCTGGTCCACGACGCCGTGGTGGAGGAGGTCGCCAATCTCCTCGGGGTCGAGCCGGAGTCGGTCGACCCCGAGGGCTGAGCCGCGGGTCCGGGACAGTACACCTAGTCGTTCCAGGGCCAGGGCCAGGAGATCAGGCTCGAGACCCGGTACTGGAGCTCGAGCAGGCTGCCCCAGAACTGCGCCCAGAGCCGCTCGGCGTTGCTGTCGGTCGCCCCCCACACGACGAGCGCGAGAGCCCCGGCGAGCACCAGGACGACGTGCACCACGGTCCACGCGTTGCGCAGCCGCCGGTGCATCAGCGGGAGTCCGTCCTCCATCCCTGTCATGCGTTCCTCGCCTCCCCCGCCGGGACCGACTCCGGCTCCGGCAGCACCGCCATGCGCCGGTCGGCGACGCGCAGGGCCCGGTCCAGCACCTGCACGGGGTGCGAGGGGTCGGTGCCTTCGCGGGAACCGAGCGAGTCCACGGCGTAGTAGTCCACGTTCCGGAAGTCGCCGTTGATACGCCGCACGAGCCGTTGCCCCCCGTGTTCGCGCAGCCACCCCTTGACCGAGGCACCGTTCGCGGGGTCGAGGCGATCGACGGTGCCCGGGACCTTGCGCAGGATGTCGAGTTTGGTCAGCACCACGCACAGGTGTTTCGGCCCCAGCGCCACACCCTCGGCCCGGAGCCGGTCGACGACAGCGGCGTAGGCGCCCTCCTGGTCGCCCTGGGCGAGCGGCACCGCGCCCTCCTCCCCCGAGCGACGGAGCTGTTCTCTGACCTCGGGCAGGGCCAGGGGGTCGAGCACGAACAGCAGGGTGCTCGCGGTGTCGATGTAGCCCAGGCTCTGCGACCGTTCCCAACCGACGAAGTTCTCCCCGGCCGCGTCCATGATCTGCACCTCGATCTCCGCTCCACCGTGGGACAGCACGAGCGGGATACCCTCGGGCCGGTCCTCCCAGGCGGTCTTGCTCACCCGCCGACCGGAGAAGACGGAGGCGCGGGAGGTCTTCAGGAAGTCCTCGGCCACGGGTGAGATCGGGGTGAGCGATCCCGACGCCACCTCGGCCCGGTCGCGGAGCTCGACCACACCGCTGGTCAGGAACTGGGTCTTGCCCGCGCTGACCGCACCGATCACCGGCAGCGGCAGCACCTGGCGGGTCCCGCTGCCGTCCGGGGCGTCGGTGTCACAGAAGGGACAGACGGTGACCAGGCGCGCGGCCGCCCGGCCGACCGTCGCCGGTATCCGGGTCCCGCACCCGCACTGGCGGTGCACGATGCCGAGGGGGCCGGGGCGCACGTCGTTGTGGATGGTGCTGCAGGAGGCGCCGGGGCACCGGTAGCTCGGCACGACGGTGACCCGGTAACAGCTGACACAACGCAGGTCGGCCCCGATGCTCCTGCGGGCCAGGTGGTCGTACCAGCGGTAGGCCACGACCCCGGTCCCCTGGCCGACGAAGACCAGCGCCCCCAGGACGGTCATCACGGCGTACCAGGTCAGGACGGACGCCCACAGTCCCAGGGCGAACCCGACCAAGGCAGGGGAGAACAGCACACCCGTGACCCACCAGGCGAAGGCCGAGGCCAGGGATTCCAACCCGATGCGTTTGGCCGCAGCGAGGACGGCGTTGGCATCCCGACCGGCCTGGTGCGGGATGTAGACGGGCCAGGCGCGGTCCCAGCCGAGGTACTTGGCGTGCCCGCGCGGAGCCTTGCCCAGAACACGGCCCTTCACCACACCGTCCGGGGTGGCGATCGAGGGGATCTCCTCCGTGTTCCCGGCGAGCACACTCGGGGGCAGGAACACACCCCTAACCACCCCGCCGGCGATCCCGCCGACGAAGAGCAGGATCCAGCCGACGAGGATCAGCGCGACGGCCCGCACGAGCAGGGCCAGAGCCAACCAGACCAGCCAGACGACCAGGACGATGGCCAGGATGACGAGGATGAGCTGCGGCATCTACACCCCTCCCCCGCTCCTGCCCCGGGCCCCGTCCTGGCCCCGGTCCCGGTCCTGGTCCTGGTCCTTGCCCCTGACTTTGTCCCTGGCCCACGAGAAGACGCCCCCGGGCCTGCGCCCCGGTTCGCCCGGCCGCCCGCGCGGACCGGTGTCCAACTCCTTGCGGATCCAAGGGGTGCTCTTCCTGGACCCCTGTACCAGCTCCGGGCACGTCTCGCGGATACGTGTCAGGGCCTCATCGGCGGCCTCGGCCGTCTTGGGGTCGCTGTCGGAGCGCAGCGTCACCGCGTGGCGCACCGCGTCCGGGTTGCCCTCCTGCTCGGCCAGGACCACCAGGTGGGCGCGCAGTGCGGCAGGACCCCAGGGGTTGACCGCCGCGGAGAGCCGGGCCCTGGCCTCCGGGCCGCGGGCGTGCAGCAGCAGCTGTCCGACGCGGGGAAGCAGGTAGCGGGCCACCTGGCTCACCCGTGACAGGTCGGGGTCGGACGCCGGGCCCTCACCGTCCCGCACCTGCACGAGCGCGGCATCGAGGTCGACCTTGGCGCGGGCGTGATCGGCTGCAAGGTCCGCCAGCCAAGGGTCCGGCGCGTTCGTGAGGGCCTCCAGGAGCGGCCCCCAGTCGGCCGTGTCCCGGTCGGTGGCCGTGTCGGTCCTGCGGATACCGTCCAGGGCCGCGATCAGGCTCCGGACCAGGTCCGCGGAGTACCCGTGGCGGGAGATCCAGACCGCCCACAGCGCGGGGGCCTGTTCCACCGGGGCGTCGGCCATGACCCACCGCCATGCCTCTGCGGGCACGGACAGCGCGGAGGCGACCGCGGCGCGGCGTTCGGCCACGGGCTGTCGACCGATGCGGGCGGCCTGCACCCAGCCACGCAGTTCGGGGGCGTCGGCCTCCTGCGCGAGGTGGTCCCAGTCGCCGCGGCGCACGGCGGCCACGGTCGCGTGTTCTCCGGCCTCGCAGGCGCCGGCGAGCCGGCGGGGGGCCNCGCTTCCACCGGTCCCGCCCGAGTTCCGGGTCGCCCGCCCACAGCTTCGCGAGCTCGTCGACGGCTTCGTCGAGCCGCGCCTGCGACAGCGGGGCCCCGATGCTCCGAGCCGCCTCCATGAGGTCGGGCAGGGCGTCCCCCGGTGCCGAACCGAACACGTTGTCCAGGAAGGCGCCGGCGGCCGAACGCTCCTCCTCCGACCCCCACTCGAGCGGTTTCTCGGCCCCGGAGAGTTCCCGCGCGAAGGCCCCGGCGCACTCGGGCGCGGCTGTGAGCGCCTCCAGCACCGGGACGAGCACCCCGCAGGCGACCTCGTCCAGGCCCAGTGCGTGGGTGCTGTGGACCGCGCGCCCGGCCAGGGTGAACTCCTCGTCGGTGGTCGGACCGTGGGTGACGGCCACGTCCCCCAGCTCCTCCCCGTACAGGGCGAGGTCGTCCTCCTGCCCGGCCCCGGCGAGCCCGTCGATCGCCGAGACCGCTGTGCGCCACGCACGGGCACCTCCGGTGTCGACCCCGGGAACCGCAACGATCCGCGCCGCGTCGAGGGAGGCGACCGGGCCGAGCGCCGGCTCCCAGCGGCGCGCGGTCTCCACGGCACTGAGTGCGTCGGCGGCGTCGTGCCCCAGGAACAGCTCCGCACGGGCCTGCGCCGCCCCGCTCGGTTCGATGCCGGGCACCGTGCGCCCCACCAGGTCGAGCACATTGGCCGAGTCGAGGTCGACCGGGCCGAACTCCGGGCTCACCCCCACCAGGGCGGCGTCCGCGCGCCATGGGTCGTCGACCAGCGCACGGAACCGGAGTGTCTGGGCCCGCTCGGGATCGACGAAGAGCGTCCCCAGAGCGATCCACCGCATCACCGTGTCGAGGTCGGTGTGCAGCAGCACCGCCTTGACCGGTTCCGGCCCGGCCGCCTCGTCGACCATCGTCAGGAAGTGCGGGAGCACCCGCGTCGCCCACTCGTCGTCGACGACCAGGGAACGGAGGGCGTCCGCCTCGAACTCGGGCCGGATCTCGAGCGGGGTCACCCACGGGTCGAGCTCCGGGCCCGGCGCCTTCTCCAGTTCCCACCGGCGGGCCCCGTAGAGCTGGGCCGGCCGGTAGGGGACGAAGTCGTCGGGGTCGGATGCTGCGATGACCTGGGTGACCTGGTTCCCCGGGCGGCCGCTGTTGGTGGTGCCGGTGGACCTGCCCAGGGCGAGGTAACTGCGCCCGCCCTCGACCGTGAACGCACACGTGGGCGGGTGGTCCAGGGGATCGTGCCCCAGCGCCCAGGAGGGCACCACCCGGTGGAGCAGCCCCTCCCGGATGCGCTGGCGGTCCTCGCCGGTCAGTCCGGGTGAGACCGCCTGGAAGTTGAAACCGTCGACGCCGTCGATCGCCTCGCTGGACGTGACGTCGGTGTAGGTGGCTACTTCGAAGGCCATGTCACTCTCCCGTCGACGGCAGGAAACCCCGGCGCGCCATGAGCCACAGCAGCGGCTCGGCGACCCGGTGCGGCAACAGGCCGCGGTGGTTGACCCGCTGCGAGGCGTAGTCCGGTTCGGCGCCCAGGGCCGAGGCCCCGAAGAGGCGGAAGTCGGTGTAGTTCTGTTCGAGTGTTCGGAGGATCTTCGCCCCTCCCCACTGCTGGATCAGCAGTCCGAGGTGGTCGTGCACCGTCTGCGCCTCGGTCTCGTCGTACAGGGGACGGCGGGAGGACGGTCGGCGGAGCGGGTGGTCCTCCTCGATCTGGTCGAAGAAGGCGTCGATCTTTGACACCACGACCGCGACGGGCTGCTTGATCCTCTTCGAGCGCTTGACCCTGCCGGTGGCCCTCAGGACGGTGGTGACCGCGTCGACGACTTCCTCCGGGCCGGTCTCCATGAAGCCGGCGCCCCGGTCCACCGCGCGCTTGCGGTTCTCCGGGAACCCGAAGGGGTCCAGCAACAGGATGAGTCCGGAGGTGGCGCCCAGGTACCGCTGGGTCATGGCCGCGTCGGCGGTCGCGAAGTCCTCACCGGCGTTGTCGTAGAAGGAGAAGGCGGTCGAGGCGGTCCGGGAGGTCCCCAGCGGCCCCTTCTTCAGGTAGCGCCACGTGTAGACCGCTGGTTCCTTCTTCCCGCTCCGGTTCTCCTGGGTCTGCCCCGGGACGGTCCCCTCGGCCTCGCTCATGAGCTCGTGGTGGACCCTCAGATCACGGGTGAGCCCTGACCTGCCTCCGGGCACGTCGATGGCAGCGTCGAAGCGGTCGGCGACCGAGGAGCGCAGTTCCGCGTCCAGGACCGAGAGCATGACGGTCTTGCCCGACCCGCGTACCCCGACCAGCCCGAACAGGGCCGAGTCGGTGCCGTACTCCGAGGGCAGGAGCGAGTGGCACTCCGGGCAGACCGGCGGACCCGGGTCGGCGCCGCAGCCGGTGCAGCGGCCGCCGATGCCGAGCTTGGCCGCAGCGCCCGGGAGGCGGCTGTCGGAGCGCTCCGGGTCGATGATCGGCCAGTAGGCGTTGGTGTCGTTGAAGTGCCTGCGGCGTGCCTCGTCGATCGCCTTCTTGCAGGGCGACCGACCGGCCGCGTGCCTTCCGGAGCAGCGGTAGGCCAGCCTCCGGGGGTTGATCTCGGTGTAGCAGTAAGGGCACGGGGCCGTCGCTGTGAGGAGCACCGTGTCTCAGCCTCGCATCCGGCTCGTCGGGGGGTCCTCGAGCCGGACCGCGCTTCCGGGTTCGGTGAAGAGCCGCACCCAGAAGGGTGTGGCGACCTTGCCCAGCCTCAGCTCGAAGGTGTGGGAACGTTCGTGGGCGAAGTCCAGCTCGCGGCGGTCCACCACCGTGCCGTCGGCGGCGTCGCCCGGCATGAACCCGGCCTCCTTGAGGACGGTCAGGACCCGGACCTGCCCGCGGAACTCGGGGGACTCGACGGTCACCGTCGCGGTGCCCTTTCCGCTCAGCCAGGACCGTCTGACCCGGAGGGTGTAGGTCGCCGCCGGCGCGCGTCCGCTCAGCGGCACCTCGACCGGCGCGGACACCCACTCCCGGTCGGCGGCGCGCACCACGGTGGCCAGGGTGAGGGCGCTGACCTTGTCCGCCCGTGGGATCTTGACTCCGCCGCCGTCGTTGTAGGCGGTACGCGTGATGCGGCGGGTGACCGGACGGCCGTCGGCCTGCCAGCCGACCTCGATGAGGTGGTCGCCCTCGGGCCACCGCCAGGACAGCCGGAGCTCCTCGCCCAGCCGCTCGACCGTCGGCATCCGCACCTGCGGAGCGGAACCGGTGATCTGGGGCGTACCGACGAGGCCGCCGTCGCCCTCCACCGTGAGGGGGACCAGGAGGCCGACCCCGCTGAGGGTGTCGAAGTCGCGCACGGTGCGGCCGGGTGCGGCGGGTCCGGGGCGCAGAGTGAGCCGGCTGCCGCGCATTCGGGCCAGGTCGGCCCGGGACAGGCGGGTACCGGGTTCGACCCGGGCGGTGACCGGCAGGGTCCAGAGTTCGACCGGGTGATCGGCGACCGTCGTCCAGCTCACCCGGTGGCCGTCGGGGGCCGGTTCGATCCGCAGGTCCACCACCGCACGGACGGCGCCGCGCGGGGTCGCGTCGGTGCTGACGGCGGCCGACTCCTGCCGCTGCCCGTCCTCCGACAGGTAGACGGCCGCGACGGAGAATCGGTACTTGGTCCCCGTGGTGAGCCCGGTGACTGTCAGTTCACCCTGTTCGGTGGGGCGGTGGGTCGTCCGGCTGCCGTCGGGGGCGGTGCGGGTGACCACGGCCCCGACCGCCTCGGGCGGTGTCCCCCAGGACAGCGAGACCTCGGTGGCGCCGGCGGAGGCGCCCAGGTCGGCCGGCGGGGGCAGGACCACGCAGGTACCGGTGGCCGGATCGGACCAGGCGGAACCGTCGCGGGTTGCGAAGACCGAGTAGCGCACACGGGCCCCGACCGGGGGTTCCTCGTCGCGGAACAAAGTCGCGGTGTGGCCCTCCACGAGGAGGCGGCCGTCCCGCGGGTTGGCCGGGACCGTGCCGGCGGTGCGCACCACGGCGTGGGTGACCGCGTCGTCCCCGTCGGCGTTCCAGGCCACGGTGATCCCGCGCCCCTCGACCCGCAGCGACAGGTTGGCCGGGGGCGGGGGCGGCAGCCTTCGCAGGCGCTCGTGCAGGTCAGCGTCGCGCGGGTCGGTGTCCAGGGCCTCGCGCAGGGCGGCCGCGGCGGCGGGGTGGTCCCCCGCCTCGAGTGCGGCGTGGTAGCGCGCCAGGCCCCGCTCCTTCTTGGCCTCGGCCGCAGCGACCCGCTCGGCCAGGCGTTGCCGTCCGGTGCGCTCGTCGTCGGAGGGGTCGGGCAGGCTGTCGAGCAGTCTGCGGGCCTCCCCCAGGGAGCCGTCGGCCAGGAGTTCGGCGACGTCGTCGGGGCCGAGGACCTTGCTTCCGGTCGAGAGCTTGGTGACCAGCCGGGCGGAGTCGTCCCGATGCACGCCGCGTTTGCACAGCTCCTCGTGGACCGTCACCCGCGGCAGGCCCCGCCNGAGGCCAGGGCCAGGGCGTGCAGTTCATCGGCGGAAGCGCACTCGGTGAGGGCGGCCAGGGCGTTCTGGGCCGCCTGGCGGGCGCCCTCCTCGACGCGTGCCTCCTGCTGCTGCAGCAGCGCCTTGGCCCGGGCGACGTCCTGCGGGGTGAGGGGGTGTGCCGGCTTCCCGTACGAGAGCCCGTCGACGACGCGGATCCCGTCGGGCTGCTCGGGTCGGCACACCACGTCCACCACGGTCCGGAACTCGGGGAAGTCGGTCGCCGCCCGCACAGCCGGTGGAATCCTGACCCTGGGCAGCTCGAAATCGGGCACCACCGTGACCCCGTGCGAGGACAGCGCCGCGGCCAGGTCGCTCCCGGCCACGCTCCCCAACCCCGTGCCGGCGGCGAGTTCGGCGACCCGGTCGCGCAGCACGACCTCGAGCGGGTGCTCCTGCGCCACGGCCCGGGCGAAGTCGTCCAGCTGCGTGCGCTCGGCGCGGGTGCGGGCGGCCGCCATCTCGGCCCAGAACCCCGGGTCCGTGACCTTCACGTCGTCCGACTGCCGCAACAGCTCGAGCAGCTTCTTCAGCAGCTGCGCCGAACCCCGGTTCTTGACCGAGGGGCTGTTGAAGGCCGCCTCGACACTGCCGAGGTGGCCCTCGAGGTCCGATCGGGACATCGAGGGTTCCACCCCGTACAGCGCGGTCAGGTCCAGCCGGTCCAGGGCGGAGGTGCCCTCCGTGCCCTGGAAACCCCGGATGGCCTCCTGGAGCACCGCCTTGCGGTCCTTGTCCTTCTCCAGCGGGATCAGGACGTTCTTCCTGTACTGCTTGGCGTCGAAGGACACCGTTGCCTCCAGCCGGGTATCAGGAACGCAGCGACAGCCCGGAGACCTGCTCGGCGGCCTGCTCGACCTCTTCCTCGGAGAGCACGGAGACCTGGGCCTCGACGTCCATGCTCCGGTCGCCGGCCGGATCGTAGGCGTTGACCCGGGCCAGACCCTCGTCGGTCACGGTGAGGGTGAGCTCGACCGGTGCCCCCTTGGGCATCGGCGGGATCGGGAGCTCCTTCTCCTCGAGGAGCTTGTTGTCCTCGACCGACTCCGACTCGAGCTCGCCGCCCTGCTCGTAGAGGGCGATCGCCACGACCTTCTGCTGGTCCGCCAGGGTCAGCGCTGTGAGGGGCTCGGGGCTGGCCGGCAGGGTGTCGTTGGCGTGCACGAGGAAGGAGATGTACTGCTCTCCGGTCTCCTCCCGCTGGAAACGGACCCCGAGGCCGCGCGAGAGCACGTTGGTGATGCTCAGGCTCTGGGATCCGCCGAGGAAGTATTTCTTCTCGGCGTTCGCGGCCACTTCCACCTCGCTGCCGTCGGTGGACAGCACCTCGTCCACCGCGGCCTGCCCGTAGACGGCAGCGCCCTTGGCCACGGCGAGGTCGAAGTCGCTGCGGGCCGGGTCCCACCCGAGCTGGTCGCGCAGGGCGGTCTCGACCATGGGCATCTTGGCCGAGCCGCCGACGAGCAGCACGCGGTCGACGGAGAGCCCGGGCACCTTCTCCTCCGCGGTGGCCACGGTGCGCTGGGCGATCTCCAGGGTCTGGCCGACCAGGTGGCGGGTGGCCTCCTCGAACTCTGCGCGGGTGACCTCGACCTTCTCGTCGTGGTCCTCGTACCGGCAGCGGACGGTGGCCTTCTCCCGCTTGGTGAGCGACTTCTTGGTCTCCTCGACCTGGCCCAGCAGCTCGGCCTCGAACTCCTCGTCGAGCAGGGGGTCCTCGTCGCCCAGGCCGACCGCCCGGACGAACTTCTCCACGATCAGCTGGGCGAGGGCGGTGTCCCAGTCGGCGCCGCCCAGGGTCTTGTTGCCGTCGACGGCCACCACCTCGACCCGGCCGGCCTCTGCGCGCAGGACGGTGGTGTCGAAGGTGCCGCCGCCCAGGTCGTAGACGAGCACGGTCTCGGGCTTCTCCCCACGGATCCCGAGCGAGAGAGCGGCCGCCACGGGCTCGGTGACGATGCCGACCACGTCGAGCCCGGCGATCTGCCCGGCCTGCCGGGTGGCCTCCTTCTCCTTGACCCCGAAGTAGGCCGGCACGGTGATGACGGCCTTGTCGATCTCCTGGCCGCTCTCGTTGTTGGCCGTGGCGACGAGTTCTTTGAGGATCAGACCGGAAATGCTCTCCGGGGTGTACCTCTCACCATGGAACTCCTGGGGGTGGGAAGTACCCATGTGGCGCTTGATCAACGAGCAGGCGTGGTCGGGGTCCGACCGCTGCACACGTTTTGCCTCCTCCCCGACGACGATGTTGCTCTCCCCCTCGAAATAGACCACGGAGGGGGTCGTCGGGTTGCTGTCGTAGTTGAGGACGATTTCGGCCTGCCCGAGATCATTGATCCGAGCGATCCCCGAATACGTCGTGCCCAGGTCGATCCCGTACACGCTGTCACCCAACGGAGAGCTCCTCATTCAGGATTGGTCACGTGGTCGCTGTCGTGCTCCCGCCCGGGGGACACGCGCGGCCGTAGGGGCGGGGGTTCGCGGTGGAGGTGGAACCGCGGGAAAACCCTATCGGGGTTCCTCGTGCTTGTAGACACTCACCTGCGCCGGAAGGAACACGCGGTCGGCGTCGACATAGGTGAAACCCTGCCTCAGGACACGGTGCACACGCCGGTCCTTTTCCGGGTCATCGGTGGTCACGACACGTGCCGCGTGGTGTTTCGCGGGGTCGAACTCGGTGGAGGATTCGGCCTCCACGGATTCGACGTCGATGAGCCCGAGCGCTTCTTCGATGGAGTCCATGAAGAAGTCGAAGTCCTTCTCGGATTTTTCTCCGCGTTCACGGGCGCGCTCGGCGGCTTCGGCCGCCTGGGAATGCAGTCCGGCGAACCTGCGGATCACCGGTTTGAGAAGGGCCTGCACCTGGTCGCCCTGGAGCTGCTCGATCCGGTTCTGCATCTGCCGGATGATCTGCTCGTAGTTGTCGGCGCGGGCATGGAACCCGCGCACCTGCTCCGCCAGCCCTTCGACGGACGCGGACATCCCCTCGGAGGCGGGCGCTGCCTCGGGCCCGGTGACGGGGGCCTCGGCAGCGGGCTCCTGGCCCCCCGGAGCCTCGTCCCTCACGCCCGGAGCGGGCTCCGGCGCAGCCGGCACAGGGGTCTCCGCTCCCGGGGCGGGGTCCGGGGCCTCGGTCTCGTCCGACGGTTCCGCCACGCAGTCCTCCCAGAGATACCCGGTTCAATGCAGATCCAAGTATGGACCAAGAATCGGCCACCCAGGGACGGGGCGGCGCCCCACAAGCCCGTCACTGCAGGAGATCAGGGTGTCAGACCGACGAGGCTGTCGCGGACCACGGGCAGCGGGACCTCGACCGGCGCGGGGCGTACCGGGGCGGCGCCGGCTCCGTCGTCGGTGCGCAGCACCCGACCCGCATGCAAGGGCCCTGAGTCGTCGTCGACGAGGTCGAGCCGGACCGCGTACCCCTCGCCCGCGCCGATGCCCGACGGCGGTTCCCAGGCCACGTCCTCGTCGTCGGCGTCGGTGCCGAAGACCTGGGTGGTGCCCGCCGGGACGGTGAGCTTGACGGCGTCGCCCTGGTCGCCGTCGGCGCCCACGGGGGTGGCCACGATCGAGGCGTCGCGTTCGACGGCCCCGACCACGACCTCGGTCTCGGCACCTCGGGGCACGTCGGGCAGGACCGCGCTCGTGTCCAGGGGACGGTCGAGCGGGTCGGCGGCAGAACTGTAGGCGGTCTCCGAACCGCCGTCGAACTCGGACACGACGCCGGCGACGACCTCGCCGTCGGCCTCGACGACCACGGTTCCGGGCTCCTCGGCCAGGGCGCTCTCCAGGGACAGCCACGCCGACGCAGCCGGTGGGACGTGCACGGTGTACGGGTCGCCGGGGGTCCCCGTGCCGTTGCCGTCGTCGTCGCCTCCGTCGCCGGCGGGCTCCTCGGTCAGCACGTGCACCCGTGCGGTGACGGGGTCGTCCCCGGGCGCGGCGAGCATGAGCCGGCGCGCCCCCTCACCTCCGGGCACGCCGGGCACGACCGCCTCCTCGGCCGGTTCCGAGGTCGGGTTGACCCAGTCGGTGCCGCCGGAGGAGTGCTCTGCCAGCAGCGACGCGGCGACGCGGCCGGTACTGGTGCGGACGTGAACGCCGACAGCGCTGGTGCTGTGCACGAGCTCGGTCAGGTCGAGCTCGGTGGACTCCCCCGGACCCAGGGGGATGCCCCGGCTCTCGGTGGAGTGCGAGGGCCCGTCGGCGGTGTAGACGTCGATGCTGGCGGTGGCGCGGAAGTCCTCGGGGTTGGACAGGTGGGCGGTGAGTTCCTCGAGGTCCACCCCGTCGGGGTCGTCGCCGCCGGGCAGTGCGAACCACGTTCCGATGGAGGGCTGGGCGCACAGCACCTCGGTCGCCTCGTCGTCGGAGGAGGTGATCTGCGCGACCTCCAGCCCGGAGGCCAGGTCGCCGGAGGCATGCACCGCGGTCGGATCGCCCAGGTCGTCGGTCTCGGCGCTCCAGACCCTGTTGGGTTCGGTGATCCGGTCGCCGACGAGGTCGTCCTCACCGAGGTCGGCGGGGTCCGGCGCGGGTGAGGCCCCGGCGTCGTCTCCGTCGTCGTCATCGGAGGGTGTGCCCGGGACCGGCGCGCCCCACAGCTCGCCCTCGTCGTCGCGGCTCACCCGCGGGGCGAAGGCCGAGGCGACGCTGTCGGCGTCGGAGTCCTCGTGCGGCTCCGGGCAGACCCGCACGGCGCTGTCGGGGCCCACGGTCCCGGCCTCGCTGACCCCTACCTCGGCGGTGAGGGGCCGGGTGAGGAGGGCGACGCCGAGCAGGGCGCTCAGGGCCAGGGCGACCAGTCCGAACAGCGCGAACCGGTTCTCCACGATCACTCGCACGTTCACTCCTCACCCTCGGGGCGGTCGGTGTTGCGGCGCCGGGGCGAGGCGCGTCGACGGCCGGGTTTGCGGCGGGTGCCCTTGCGCCGTCCCCCGCCCAGCAGTGCCGGGATGGAACCGGTAGTGGTCGTGGTGTCGCGGTCGGCCCCGGAACCGCTCTGCCCGTCAGAGCCGGCGTCGGAGCTCTCTGCGGCCCCGCCCGGCGTCGCCGGGCCCTCACCGCCTTCCGGTACCCCACCGTCGCTCTCGGCGCTCTCAACGGAGGCCCCGGCGGCCCGTGCCCCGGCTCCCCGTCGAGAGCGGCGCAGGCTGTCGGGACGGCGCGGCCGCGGCGGCGGGGTGGAGGCGATCAGGCGGGCCTCCTCCTCGGTGCGCACGCCGGGTGCGGCCAGGACGGCCACCACGAGCAGCAGCACGCCCTGGGTGATCGTCCACGCGGTGTGCACGGGGTCGCTGTGCCATACGCGCACCTGCCCCCCGTCGACTGGCAGTTCCCAGGCCTGGGTGGCGTTCTCGGAGCCGGCCTCGGACAGCTCCTCGCCGTCGAGGGTGGCCTTCCAACTGCCGTCGGACGGTTCGGCCAGGGCCAGGCGGCGGCCGGTGGGGCCCTGCTCGATCTCCGCGGTCATCTCACCGGCACTGCCCCCGACCGGCAGGGCCTCGGCGTCGAGCCCGCCCTCGGGCACCACGCGCAGAGCCCCGGTGTCCTCCGAGATGCGCCAGAGCCCGTAGTGCTCCGACAGCGACTGCCGGTCCAGACCTGGGGTGCCGTCGAGCACGTCGACCATCGTGGCACGGTCCGGACCGGCCTCCTCCGGGCGCGGGTGGAGCACGTACTGGATTCCGTTGTCCAGAAGGGTGTGCAGCTGATCGCCGCCCTGGCCCGCGCTGAGTTCGGCGACGGCGCGGTCCATACTGGCGCGGCCCTCCTCGTCGGGCACGACCGCTTCCTCGCCCAGGTGCGGTTCGCGCCCGCGCACGACGGAGTAGTCGACGTTTCCCTCGTCGTCCGGTGCGACCACGAGCGCACGCGGTTCGGTGCCGTCGTCACTGCGGCTCTCCAGCGCGCCGGGGACGGTCGCGGGGGCGTCGGAGGTGACGGGCCCGTCGGCGCCCTCCCACATCCACAGGGCGGCCGCGGAGGCGGGTGTGGCCAGGGCCAGTACGGTGACCGCGAGCGCGAAGCCGCGGCGCCAGTCCCTCCACCAGGGGGCGTTCTCCCCGGTGCCGCCGTGGACGCCGCGGAGCATGTCCCCGATGGCGCGGGCGGACGTGCCCGCGGACATCAGGACGGCGGTCGCGGTGAAGGACAGCGCCACCCCCGGCCAGACCGGGGCGGGAGGGCCCCCGGAGTAGGGCTCGACGACCAGGCGCCCGACCACGATCGCCACGAGCAGCCCGAACAGGGCCAGCGACCACCCGGCGGCCACGACCATGCGGTTGCGGAGCAGCAACAGCGCCATGAGGGCGGCTGACAGGAACCCGGCGGTGACCCAGACGGGCGGCGCCCCGGGACCGCCGGGCGAGAGCATGAGCAGCTCGATCGGTCCGGCGGGCGGGTCGGAGAGCTCGGGCCGGTGCAGCCCGGCCTCCAGCAACCAGAGCGTGGGGTGCTTGAGCAGCTCCAGCGACCACGGCAACAGCAGGACGATCGGCAGCGCCAGGCTCAGTGCGACGCTCACGTAGAAGCGCTGCCCCACGTGCCCGAAGGCGAGCGCGACCAGGACCCCGGTGACCAGGGACAGCAGCCAGATCATCGGCACGAACGCGGTCGACACGGCCAGCGTGAGGCCCAGGCCCCAGGCGGCGCGCCGGGAGGCCTTGTCCGGGAGGCTGACCACCCGTACGACCAGCAGAGCCAGGACCGGCAGCAGCGCGTGCACAACCGCGGTACCCAGGCGCCCCTGCGAGACCGCGCCCGTGGCCACCGGCAGCAGCGCGTAGGTGCCTGCCAACCACAGGCGTGCCGGCACGTAACGCAGCACGGCGCGCGCCAACAGATAGGCGGTGCACCCGGCCAGCGGTACACAGCCGAGCAGGATCACGGTGACCGCGATCCAGGGCTGGCCCAGGGTCAGGGTGGACATCAGCGCCAGCAGCCCGACGTGGGGCGGAACGGGCCCGTCCGCGCCGATCCCGCTGTCCGGGCTGGAGGACAGGTACAGCGACCACAGGTCGGCGGCGCTCCCGGCCACCGGCGGCAGGGCACCACCCGCGAGCAGCTCGCCGAAGAGCAGCGAACGCCCGGCCACGAGCGAGACCACCGACAGCACGATCACCAGCATGACCCCGGGCCGGGTGACCACCCTGCGCAGGAAGCTCTGGTCGTCGGAGAGCACCGCCTCCTCGTCGTCGGGGTTGGGCGGCGCGGTCACCGCCTGGTGGCGGCCGGGGGTGTTGCGCACGGGTTCACCGGTCAGCACCGCAGTGAGGGCGTCGGCGAACTGGCGCATCGCCACCCCGCGCGCCAGGAACGGCCGGATCGCGCTGTAGGTACGGCGGCGGTCGCGGCGGCGCCGGAACCGGGCCCGCGCGAGCTTGTCGGGCCGCACGTAGACCAGCGTCATCGCGGCGGCCTCGTCGAGGGCGTTCGCAGGCTGTTTGATGAGCAGGTACATGACCACGCGCATCAGCGACGCGAAGGAGTTGCGCAGCAGCGCCGCGACCATGCCGCCGAAGGGCAGGTTGGCCAACAGCACGAAGACCGCGTGGCGCCGATCCACGCGCCTCGGGTGGTTGCGGGTCGCGGAGATCTCGCGGCGGCGCCGGGAGGAGGCCTCCGCGTGGTAGGCGACGGCGTCGGTGACCAGGAGCGCGCGCAGCCCGGCCCCGCCCACACGCCAGCAGAAGTCGATGTCGTCGCGGAACAGCGGCAGGGAGGCGTCGAAGCCGCCGAGACGGTCCCACACGTCGCGGCGCACGAGCATCCCGGCGCTGGAGACCGCCAGGACCTGCCGGTTGCCGTCGTGCTGGCCGTGGTCGAACTCTCGCTGTTCCAGGCCGGTCTCGCGCCGCCCTGCCCCGTCGATGGTCACCCCGACCTCGACGAGCAGGCGCCGGTCGAACCAGTCGCGCAGCTTGGGCCCGAGCACGGCCGCACGGGGATCGCGGTCGGCGGCGGCCAGAAGCTGCTCGAGGGCGTCGTGCTCGGGGACGAGGTCGTCGTGGATCAGCCAGATCCACTCGTTGGCCCCCTCACCGGAGTCCCGCACAGCGGTGGACGAGCGCGGCAGGTCCAGGGCGGCGCGCACGGCGTCGCCGTAGCCGGTCGCGGGCGACCGGTCGGTGATGGAGTCCGAGGGCAGGTACTCGGCGAGGATGTCGCCGCTGCCGTCGGTGCTGCCGGTGTCCGCGGCGACGACGCGCTGCAGGGGGCGGGTCTGCGCGCGCAGCGCGGCCATCGTCTCGGGTAGCCAACGAGCCCCGTCGTGGGTCACGACGACCGCGGTGACGACGTGGCGGGCGGAGTCCTGGTCAAGCACGGCTGTAGTGGGTTCTCTTCCGGGGAGGGGCCGTCCCGCGGAGAGGCACGGGACTGCTGAGACGGGTCATCACGATACGCCACTCGGCACCATTACGTGCCTATTCCGCGCACCCTGGCACCCCCGGTCCATAGGAGCCATATCGGGGCATTCTCACGGGGAGCGGGCGGATCATCCAATCTCGACCTCGGTCCCGAACGGCGCCCCACACGAAAGACGAGCGCCCCGGTGCAACCACCGGGGCGCTCGTCTTGTCCGGATCACCTAGAGCATGTCCGCGAGGAAATCGAAATCTCCGCCGACAGCTTTCTTCAGCCGTCGGCGTTCCCTCTCGGAGAGTCCCCCCCAGATACCGAAGCGCTCATCGTGCTCCAGCGCGTACTCCAGGCACTCGGCCCGGACCTCGCACGACTGGCAGACCTTCTTCGCCTCCCTCGTGGAGCCGCCCTTCTCGGGAAAGAAAGCCTCCGGGTCGGTCTGCGCGCACAGGGCACGTTCCTGCCAGCCCAGATCCTCGTCCGAGCCGTGCGCCAGCGGGATCACCTCGCTCATGCGCACCTCCTGTTGCCCCCCATAGATGTACCCGGCCCTTTTCATCCCCCGGACCGGGTTGAATCCCACCTTGAAATTACACGCGTGACACTCGCTGTGCGTCAAGCGCCCTGCGTGGCAATCCACTGAATATCACGCCGCGAACTGCCATCGACAGGCCCGCGATGTCCGTTCTGTGGATTACCACGCAATTCACGCACGTCCGAGGCGGTGGGGAGCACGGAGTCCCTGGTCAGGGCTCAGCGCTGCTCGTCGTTGCCGTACCAGCCCTGCTGACCCCCGGTTCCGCCCTGTCCTTGCTGGTCAGAGCCGTATGCGCCGGACTCGCCGTACGCACCGCCGTAGCCCGCACCGCCCTGCGAGGAAGCGTCGGAGCCGGTGTTGTCACCGGAGTTAAAGAATGGGTCAACTCCGGGGGTGGTCGGTGTGTCCTGCCCCTGCTGGTAGGGCTGCTCGGCTCCCTGGTACCAGCCGTACTGGATGGCGTCCTGGGCGGCCTGCTCGCCGGAGGCCGAGGCCGGGTCGGCGCCGGCCTGCGGGGCGTACTGCGACGGGTCGTAACCCTGTCCGTAGGCGTTGGGGTCGTAGGCCTGCTGGCCGTAGGCGTTGGGGTCGTACGCCTGCTGCGCACCGCTGCCGTAGACCTGCCCGTACGCATTCGGGTCGTACGCCTGCTGGCCGCCCGTGCCGTAGGCCGCAGCCTGCTGCTGACCGTACGGGTCCTGCCCGTACACCTGCTGACCGTACGGGTCCTGACCGTAAGCCTGCTGGCCGTAGGCGTTGGGGTCGTACGCCTGCTGCGCACCGCTGCCGTAGACCTGCCCGTACGCATTCGGGTCGTACGCCTGCTGGCCGCCCGTGCCGTAGGCCGCAGCCTGCTGCTGACC
>NZ_ANBF01000093.1 GCF_000341025.1 Nocardiopsis salina YIM 90010
GCCGCCGGTCCCGTAGGCGGCGGCCTGCTGCTGACCGTAGGGGTCCTGGCCATAGGCCTGGCCGTAGGCGTTCGGGTCGTACGTCTGCTGGCCGCCCGTGCCGTAGGCCGCAGCCTGCTGCTGACCGTACGGGTCCTGCCCGTACGCCTGCTGGCCGTAGGGGTCCTGGCCGTAGCCGGCGAAGGACTGCTGGGCACCGGTCGCGGGCGGGAAGCCCTGCGGGTTGTACTGGCCGGCCTGGGGGACGGGACGCGGGACCAGGTTCGGGTCGTTGAAGGCCTTCAGGAGGAAGAGCCCGAACACGGCCAGCGGGGCACCGGTCACGAACAGGCCGATGAACCCGGAGAAGCCCAGACCCATGTCGTCCGCGTGCAGCATGAACACGGTGATGAGGTTGATCAGCGCGAAGAGCAGACCCACACCCGTCATGACCAGGGCGGTCACGACGACCGGGAGAGCGGAGGGCCTCGTGCGCTCACTGGTCAGCACCAGGGCGACAGCAGCCGCGAGCAGGACCAGCACGTGGAGGCCGAAGAAGTCCGTGGCGGAGCTCGACATCGCCCCCGGGAAGCCCGGGGCGTACTCGGAGCCCACACCGGTGGAAGCGGTGGAGCGCGAGATCAGGCCGATCAACCCCGACAGCATCGAGGCGCCGACAGCACCGATCAGGACCCACGCCGCGGGAAGGCGCAAGCGTTCTAGTGTTTCGTTGTTCAAGAGAGGTTCCCCTCTTCCGCTTCATCGCCGTCGCGTCGGTGGAAGCTTGGCATATCGTCGGACAGTCGGGTGAATCGGCCGGGTCCAGGCAGAAATGGGGACAGCCGGACACTCCGGGCCGTGAAGTGGGATGGCGGCCGACGTACCGGGGTTCGCGAACCCCCGTCTCGGTACGGTCACACGCCGCTCGGGTCGCGCCACGGGGCAGACGACCCATACACGGCACCAGCCTGCCAGACTTGGACGCATGCGGATAGTCGTACCGGCAGGCGGTATCGGCGGCGCCCGCTTCCTGCGCGGCCTCAAGGCCGCTCTCGGAACGGACGCGCCGGCCTCCGAAGAGCAGACCACAGACCCTTCCATCACCGTCATCGGGAACACCGGCGACGACATCACACTGTTCGGGCTCCGGATCTGTCCGGATCTGGACACTGTGATGTACACCCTGGGCGGCGGCATCGACGAGGACCGGGGGTGGGGGAGGAAGGACGAGTCCTTCACCGTCAAGGAAGAGCTCGCCGCCTACGGCATGAAACCCACGTGGTTCGGCCTCGGCGACCGCGACACCGCCACGCACATCGTACGCGCGCAGATGATCGCCGCGGGGTACCCCCTGTCCGCCGTGACCGAGGCGCTGTGCGACCGCTGGCAGCCGGGCGTGCGGCTGCTTCCGATGACCGACGACCAGATCGAGACCCACGTGGTCGTCGAGGAGGAGGACCGCACGCGCGCGATCCACTTCCAGGAGTGGTGGATCCGGCACCGGGCCGAGCTGCCCGCGCGGCAGTTCGTGTCGGTGGGCGCGGAGTCGGCGAAGCCCGCCCCCGGCGTACTGGAGGCGATCGCGCAGGCCGACGCGGTGATCCTGCCGCCGTCGAACCCGGTCGTGAGTGTGGGGTCGGTCTTCCAGGTCCCCGGGATCCGCGAGGCCATGGCCAAGAAGACGGTGGTCGGGGTCTCCCCCATCATCGGCGGTGCTCCCGTGCGCGGGATGGCCGACGCGTGCCTGTCCGCCATCGGGGTCGAGACCGACGCCGGCGCCGTCGCCGAGCACTTGGGAGCGGACCTGCTCGACGGGTGGTTGGTCGACGAGGCCGACGCCGGCACCGAGGTGGAGGGCATCGAGGTGCGCTCCCGCCCCCTGTACATGAGTGCCCCGGAAACCACCGAGGCGCTCGCCCGGGCCGCCGTGGACCTGGCCGTCGAGCTCTCGGAGGCGCGCGGGTGATCACCGAACTGCACGTGCGCGGACTGGCCGGCGTCCCGGAGGTTCAGGAGGGCGACGACCTGGCTCGGGTGCTCGCCGACGCCGTGCACGCCTCGGGCACCGCGTTGTCCGACGGCGACGTGCTCGTCGTGACCTCCAAGATCGTGAGCAAGGCCGAGGGGCGTTCGCGGCGCATGGACCGCGAGGACGCCATCACGGCCGAGACCGAACGCGTGGTGGCCCGGGCCGGGCACACCCGCATCGTGCAGACCCGCCAGGGTCTGGTCATGGCGGCAGCGGGGGTGGACGCCTCCAACATCGATCCGGGCACGGTGCTGCTGCTTCCGGAGGACTCCGACGCCTCCGCCCGTGCGTTGCGGGCGGGGCTGCGCGAGCGCCTCGGTGTGAACGTGGGGGTCGTGGTCTCCGACACCTTCGGCCGGCCCTGGCGGATCGGACAGACCGACGTGGCCATCGGGGCGGCGGGGCTCCGCCCCCTGGAGGACCTGCGCGGGACCCCTGACAACAGCGGCCAGATCATGGAGGCCACGGTCAACGCGGTCGCCGACGAGGTCGCGGGCGCCGGGGAGCTCGTCAAGGGCAAGACAGCGGGCATCCCCGTGGCGGTCGTCGGCGGCCTGGCAGAAATGGTCACCGAGGAGGACGGGCCCGGAGCCGCGGCGCTGGTACGACCGGCCGACGCGGACCTGTTCCGGTACGGGTCGCGCGACGTGGTCCCGGCCCGCCGCACGGTGCGCTCCTTCGCCGACACCCCGGTGGACCCGGCCCTGGTCCGCAAGGCCGTGGCCTCTGCGGTGACGGCTCCCGCGCCCCACCACACGACGCCGTGGCGGTTCGTGCTGGTGGAGTCGCCGGAGGTGCGCGAGCGCCTGCTCGATTCGATGCTCGAGGCCTGGGTCGCGGACCTGCGCGCGGACGGGTTCACCGAGGAGCAGATCACACGGCGCACCCGACGCGGGGACGTGTTGCGGGCCGCCCCGTGCCTGGTGGTGCCTTTCCTGGTCGCCGACGGCGCGCACCCCTACCCGGACGCACGGCGGGCCGATGCCGAGCGCACGATGTTCCACGTGGCGATGGGGGCCGGTGTGCAGAACCTGCTCGTGGCCCTGGCGATGGAGGGCCTGGGGTCGGCGTGGATCTCGTCGACGATGTTCTGCGCCGACGTGGTGCGCAAGGTCCTGGACCTGCCGGAGGACTGGCAGCCGATGGGATCGGTGGGNGCCGACCGTCCGCCCCGGGAGGCCGACGACTTCGTCGTGGTGCGGTGACACCCACCGAACGGTGAGCCGGGGGCCGGGCGTGCGGCGTCCGGCCCCGCGTGTGTCCGGGCCGGGTCGGCCCCTGACCCCGCCCATACTACTGACGGTCACCATTTGAATTCCCAGTGTTCCTGCGGGCGGGAGAACGTGTGGGTGTCGAGGAGTACGTGATCGCGACGCTGGTCGTGGTGGTCGCGGTGATCGTGGGGCAGTTCGCGGCCGGCCGGCTGCGGGTTCCGAGCGCAGTCGTGCTGGTCCTGCTGGGGATCGTGCTCGGCGTTGTGCCCTGGATGCACTCGCTGTCGATCACCCCCGAGGTGATCCTTCTGGTGTTCCTGCCGCCCCTGATCTACAACGCGGCGTTCTTCTCCTCACCGAAGGACATGCGCAACCTGTTCCGGCCCATCCTGGTGATGTCGGTGGGTGTCACCCTGGTGACGGCGTTCGGCATGGCCTCGGTGATCTACCTGCTGATCCCGGCCGTCGAGTGGCCGGCCGCCATCGCCCTGGGTGCCGCCGTGGCTCCGACGGACGCGGTCTCCGCGTCGGCGATCCTGAAGCGCGTGGGCACCCCGCGGCGGGTCATGACGATCCTGGAGGGCGAGAGCCTGGTCAACGACGGGGTGGCCCTGACCCTGTTCAGCCTGGCGGTGACCGCGATGGCGCACCCGCTGCCGCCGGCCGAGGGCCTGGTGACGCTGGGTTCGGTGGTCGTCGGCGGGCTCGTCCACGGCGCGCTGGTGTCCTGGTTCGTCCTGTGGGTACGCCCGAAGCTCCGCGACCCCTCGATCCAGCTCATGGTCGCGCTCATCACCCCCTTCGTGGCCTACGTCCCCGCGGAGAAGGCCGGCTTCTCCGGCGTACTGGCCGCGGTGGTCGCCGGTTTCGTGCTCGGCGGCCGCGGGGAGGGACCGCTGCCGCCGCGGGTGCGCCTGACCGGGCAAGTGGTGTGGAAGACCCTCGTGAGCCTGTTGGAAGCGATGCTCTTCGTCCTGCTCGGACTGCAGCTCGACGCTGTGGTGACCTCGGTGCAGGAGCACTACTCCATGTGGCAGCTGACCTGGGTCGCGCTGGTGGTCACACTGGTCGCGGTGGCACTGCGGATGCTACTGGTGCTCGTGGTGATCCCGTTGCAACAGTGTCTCCCCCGCCTGGAACTGGACGTGCCGAACCTGCGCGAACGCGTGGTGATCGGCTGGAGCGGGATGCGGGGCGCGGTGTCCCTGGCGATCGCGCTGTCCCTGCCCGCGACGATCGGCGGGGAGCCCTTCACCGAACGGGGCGGCCTCATCTACATCGCCGGGGTGGTCGTCATCGGAACTCTCATGTTCCAGGGCCTGACGCTGCCGCTGCTCCTGCGCAAGCTGGGGCTGACCAAGAGCGACCAGATGCAGCGCGAGGCGCTCGACGCCGACTACGAGATGAGCTGCGCGGCCCTGCAGAAGGTCGACGAGCTGCAGACCTCGGGGACCGTGGACGAGAAGACCGCCGAGGCCGTGCGTTCGGTGTACTCGCGCCGCCTCTCGGAGCTCCAGGGGCTGATGTCGGAGGACGACAGCGCCCGGCAGCGCTTCGAGAGCGGGGTGGCGGTGCACGGAGAGATCATCCAGGCCCGCCGGGACCGCCTCGAGTCGCTGTACCGGGAGGGCCGGATCGACCACGACGTCTTCCAGAAGCTCAACCACGACCTCGACCTGCGGGACTCGGGCGGAGGGACCTACGGGGACTGACGGGGGTGACCGCGGGTGCGGATGAACCTGGGACTCCGTCCCCAACAAAACAGCAAACTTACTTTCCGATTTCCGTTGACCCGCGACATGACACAACTCTAAGGTTTCTTCACAATTTCGGGTTCTCCGAGCCCCCTTCGTCCCCCGCTCGACGGAAGGAACCCCCTTGAGCACACACCGCAAGAGGAACAGGACCGGTGTCCGCGCCGGCGTCGCCCTGACCGCAGCCCTCACGCTCGGCGCCGCCGGTGTCGCCGCGGCCCAGACCCCCGGGCCGCAGGAGGCCGACACGGTCGCCGACACCGCACCCCAGCAGGACGGGCAGTGGCTCACCGGGTACTGGCACAACTTCGACAACGGGTCCACGGTCATGCCGCTCGTCGACGTGCCCGAGGAGTACAACCTCGTGGCCGTGGCCTTCGCCGACAACCACCCCGAACTCGACGGCGGCATCACCTTCGACGTGGCCGGCGACGAACTCGACGGCTACACCGACGAGGAGTTCCGCGACGACCTCACCGCCCTGCAGGACGCCGGGACCAGCGTCATCATCTCTGTCGGCGGTGAACTCGGGCACGTCGACGTGACCGACCCCGAGCAGGCCGAGAACTTCGCCGAGACCACCCACGAGCTCATGGAGGACTACGGGTTCGACGGCGTCGACATCGACCTCGAGCACGGCATCGACGCCGAGCACATGACCGACGCCCTCCAACAGCTCGACGGCCTGGCCGACACCGACCCGATCATCACGATGGCGCCGCAGACCATCGATTTCCAGAGCCCGGACGAGGACTACTACCAGCTCGCGGAGAACATCTCCGACATCCTCACGCTGGTGAACATGCAGTACTACAACTCCGGGTCGATGGAGGGCTGCGACGGTTCGGTGTACGAGCAGGGCACCTCCGACTTCGTGGCCGCACTCGCCTGCATCCAGTTGGAGATGGACCTCGAACCCCACCAGGTCGGCCTCGGCCTGCCCGCCACGGAGGACGCAGCCGGCGGCGGACACCTGGAACCCGAGGGTGTCGTCGACGCCCTGGACTGCCTGGAGGAGGGTTCCTCCTGCGGTTCGTTCTCGCCCGAGTCGGCCTACGGTCCGATCGGCGGCGTGATGACCTGGTCGATCAACTGGGACGCCGCGAACGGGTACGCGTTCGCCGACACCGTGGCCCCGCGCCTGAACTGACCTTCCCCCGACGGGCGGGGCGCCGATCCCCCGGCGCCCCGCCCTCCCGTGTGCAGAGGGTCAGACCAGCGGCAGGTTGGGACGCAGGATGCTCGGTGCCACCCCGTCGCTCTCCTCCGCCACCCGGCTGCGCTCCTCGCTCACCGGGCCGTAGAGCGTGGTGCGCTGGCGCAGCGGACGGCCCGTGGGCTCCACCAGCGTCCGGATGTCGCTGATGGTCTTGTACGAACCCTCGCCGGAACCGGCCATCCGGCTGATCGTCTCCTCCATGAGCGTGCCGCCCACGTCGTTGACCCCGCCGGCCAGCAACTGGCGGCAGGTGTCCTCGGCGAGCTTGACCCACGAGCACTGGATGTTGTCGATCGCACCGTGCAGCAGCAACCGCGCCAGGGCGTGCACCGCACGGTTCTCCCGCACGGTCGGCCCGGTGCGCGCGAGCCCGGCGAGGTAGATGGGCGCGTTGGTGTGCACGAACGGCAACAGCACGAACTCGGTGAACCCGCGCACCCCGTTGCGTTCCAGTGAGCGCTCCTGCAGCGACCGGATGAGCTTGATGTGCGAGACCCAGTGGTGCGGCGAGTCCACATGGCCGTACATCATCGTGGACGTGGTCGGAAGACCCAGGTCGTGGGCGGAGGTCACAACGTCGATCCACTCCCGCGCGGGAAGCTTGCCCTTGGTGAGGATCCACCGCACCTCGTCGTCGAGGATCTCCGCGGCCGTGCCCGGCAGGGACCCCAGTCCGGCATCGCGCGCCCGGGTCAGCCACTCGCGCACCGGGAGGTCGGTGCGGGCCGCACCGTTGACGACCTCCATCGGGCTGAAGGCGTGGACGTGCATGTCCGGGACACGTTCGCGGACCGCCGCGGCCAGGTCGAAGTAGGCACTGCCGGGGAGGTCGGGGTGGATACCGCCCTGCATGCACACCTCGGAGGCGCCCGCCTTCCACGCCTCCTCGGCCCGGTCGGCGACCTGGTCCAGGGACAGCGTGTAGGCGTCGGCATCGGTGCGGCGCTGGGCGAAGGCACAGAAGCGGCAGCCCGTGTAGCAGACGTTGGTGAAGTTGATGTTCCTGGTGACGATGTAGGTGACGTCTTCACCCACGGTGTCGCGGCGCACCCGGTCGGCCAGGCCGGTGAGCGCCTCGAGCTCGGGTCCGTCGGCGTGCAGCAGGGCGAGCGCCTGGTCGTCGTCGAGACCGGCGGGGTCGTGCTCGGCGGCCCGGAGCGCGGCGGCGATGTCCGGATCGAACCTGCGTGGCACGGCACCCTGGCGGTCCACGCCGGCACGGAGCTCGTCCCAGTCGCCGTAGACCGCGTCGAAGTCCCCGCGGCGGTCAGCGGTACGGCCCTCGGCATCGATCCCGGTGTGCAGGTCGGTGCGCCCGGTGGAGGTGAGCGCCGCCTCGGGTTCCTGCCACGGGCGGCCGCGCACGGTCGCGTCCTCCGCGGCCATGCCGGTGTCGGGGTCGGCGAGGGCGGCGACGTGGCCGGAGATGCGCGGGTCCAGCCACGGTTCGCCCGCGCGCACGTACTCGGGGTAGACGGTGAGGCGCTCGCGCAGGGTGAATCCGTGCTCGATGGTGCGGGCGGCCAGGTCGTCGATCTGCGGCCAGGGGCGTTCGGGGTTGACGTGGTCGGGGGTGAGCGGTGAGACCCCGCCCCAGTCGTCGATGCCCGCACGGAGCATGAGCGCGTACTCGTCACGGCCGCCGTGTTCGCCGCCGATGAGGTTGGGCGGGGCCTGGATGTGCGCCTTGGGGCCCATGACCAGGCGCGTCACGGCGATGGTGGCGGCCATCTCGTCGATCTCGGCGTCCGGGCGGTGCATCATCGCGGTGGCCGGTTTGGCGCGGAAGTTCTGCACGATGACCTCCTGGATCCCGCCGTATCGGCGGGGGGGGCNCGGCTCGCTCGGTGTGGTTCTCGCCGATGCCGAGGAGGATCCCGGTGGTGAAGGGGACGCTGGAACGCCCGGCGTCCTCCAACACCCGGAGGCGGACCGCGGGATCCTTGTCCGGACTGCCGTAGTGCGCCCGGCCCTTCTCGGTGAACAGGCGCTCGGAGGTGGTCTCCAGCATCATCCCCATGGACGGGGCGACCGGTTTGAGGCGTTGCAGATCGGACCAACCGAGCACGCCCGGGTTGAGGTGCGGGAGCAGGCCGGTCTCCTCCAGGACCATGATGGCCATGGCCCGGACGTAGGAGAGCGTGTCGTCGTACCCGTGCGCGCCCAGCCACTCGGCAGCCTGGCTCCAGCGGTCCTCCGGACGGTCGCCGAGCGTGAACAGGGCCTCCTTGCAGCCCATGGCGGCGCCCTCACGGGCGATGTCGAGGACCTCGTCCGGGGACAGGAACGGCGCGTCGAGCTTGCCCGGCACGGTCGCGAACGTGCAGTAGTGACAACGGTCGCGGCACAGGCGGGTCAGGGGGACGAACACCTTGCGGCTGTAGGTGACCACCCCGGGGCGTCCGTGGGCCTCCAGGCCGGCGTCGCGCACACGGCCGGCGTGGTCGAGCAGGGTCTCGAGGTCCTCGCCGCGCGCGTGCAGGAGCACCTCGGCCTCGGTCGCGTCCAGGGTCTTGCCGTCCCGCGCGCGGGCCAGGGCCCTGCGCATCGCCGACGGGGTCGGGGGTGTGACGGAATCCGGATCGTTCGCACCACTCATACGCGCACCCTACGCGTCCGCCCACGCACGCCCGCGAGCGCACCGCCCCCAGTGGCAGGGATCTTGGTACTCGGGCCGGTCTCGCCGGCCGGACGGGCAGTGGTAGCAGATTCAGCGGGCCGAGTTCCGCGCGACTCAGGTGTGGGTTCAGTGACGTTGGTGAGGCGGTCGGGTTCCGGGTGCGGGTGGTGATACCTCGGGGCGGATTCGCTCAGAGGTGGCGTTTCCTGGGAGCGGGTGTTCTGGGTGTGGGGGCTGGGGTGTGTGGGGTTGGGGGTTGGGGTGTTGGGTGTTGTGTGGTGTTGCCTCGGGGGTGGAAGGGGGTTCGTCGGTGCGGGTCGGGTCAGCCCG
>NZ_ANBF01000094.1 GCF_000341025.1 Nocardiopsis salina YIM 90010
TGCAACACCACAACCCCACCCACAACCCCACACCCCACACAACACCCCGCTGCCGGAACCCTCCGACCACGTCATCCCCTCAGGCCAATACGCCTAGAGTCGAAGCGTGGAACCCACCGCGAACGAACCCGGCGAACCCCGCGGAACCGGCGAGACCGGCGGGGCGGGCGGAGCCGGGGCGCCCGGCCTCCTGGAACGCCTGCGCAGCAACCGGGCGGTACGCCTGGCGCTGCTGGTGCTCCTGTGCGCGGCCGCCGGGTGGGCGCTGCACACCCACTGGGCCCAAGCACGCGAGGCCGTCCTGGAGCTCCCTCCGTGGGCGCCGCCCGCCGCGGTCCTCGCAGGGATGGCCGGCCTCGCCGCGCAGATGATGGGATGGCGGGCACTGCTGGCGGGGTTGGGTTCGCCCCTCCCCCGCCGAGTGGCTGCGCGGGTGATGTTCGTCGGCCAGCTCGGCAAGTACCTGCCCGGGTCCGTATGGGCCTTCGTCGCCCAGGTGGAACTGGCCCGGGACCACGCCGTCCCACGCAGCCGCGGCGCCGCGGCCACGCTGCTCGCGGTGGCCGTGACGGTCGCGACCGGGCTTGCGGTCGCGGCGGTCGCTCTTCCCCTCTCGTCGGCCGAGGCCGCCCGGCGCTGGTGGTGGGCGCTCGCGCTGGCCCCGCTCGTGCTGGCCGCCCTGCACCCCCGGGTGATCACCCTGGGGCTGGGACTGGCCGCGCGCCCGTTCGTCCGGTTCCGGGAGGTCGCCGAGGCCGGGACCCTGGACGTGGGCGGACGCGCAATCACCACTGCCGTGTCATGGACCCTGCTCGCGTGGATCCCCCTGGGCGCCCACCTGTGGCTCCTCACGTGGGCCGTAGGCGGGGACCCCCTCTCCTCGCTCGGCCCCGCTGTCGGTGCTTACGCACTCGCGTGGACCCTGGGCCTGCTCGTGGTCTTCGCACCCGCGGGTCTGGGCGTGCGAGAGGCGGTCCTGGTCGTTGCGCTCGCCCCGGTCGTGGACGCCGGGTCCGCCCTCGTACTGGCGGTTCTGTCCCGCCTGGTCATGACCGTCGCCGACCTCGCCTGGGCCGGCGTGGGCCTCCTCGCTTCCCGCGGGCGCGGGCGGGGGCACGCGCACACCCCCCGCCTGCTCGGGGGCGGTCAGGCGGAGGAGAGCAACCGGCCCACGTAGGCGTCCCAGTGCGGCCCGGGGTCGACGGGGCGAACACCGCCACGCAGTTTCTCCGGCATGCCGGGCGTGTAGAACTCGCGCAGTGCCCGCGCCAGGTCCTCCACCTCGCCGGGCTCGCACAGCAGACCGTCCGCACCCTCGCGCACGTGGTCGGGCAGGGTCCCGGCGCGCGTGGCAATCACCGGAACACCGTGCTCGTGCGCCATCCACACGTTCTGCGTCGCGGTCGCCGAACGGTACGGGAGCACCGCGGCGTCGGCACCCGCGAACAGCTCCGGCAGTTCCTCGGCCGGCACGTACCCGTCGCGCAGTTTCACCCGGCCGCCCAGGCCCAGTTCCTCGGCGAGCGCGGACAGCTCCTCGGTCCCGCCCCAGAACTCACCCGCAACGGTGAGCGTGACGTCGTCCGGCGCACCCTCGGCCATCGCGCGCAGCAGCAGATCGACACCCTTGTACGGCCGCACCATCCCCAGGAAGAGCAGGTGCCGGCGCTCCCCGCACGGCTGTTCCACCGCACCGCCGGTCTCGGGCAGGTGCGGCGGCATCGAGGCCACGACCGGGTCGGCCTGATCGCCGCGCAGCAGCCCCCGCGCGAGGAGGGCCTGTTCGGAACTGTGCGTGACGATCCCGTCGACCCTCCTCAGCAGGGCACGGGTGAGGCTCACGTCCGCGGAACGCCGTTCGTGCGGCAGCACGTTGTGGCACAGCGCCACCACCCGCGCACGCTCGCGGCGCGAGCACAGCCCCGCGAGGATGCCCAGGTAGGCCGGTATCTGCGCCGGCGAGAACAGGGTGAGAACGACCAGGTCGGACCGGCGCGCGAGCCTGCGCCCCGTGCGCCACCACCCGTCCGGCCGGTACCAGGCCAGACGGTGGCGGGTGCCGGAGAAGGTCTCGGCCTCCGGGTCGGTGATGGTCTGCTGCCCGGGATAGAGCAGCGACGGGTACTGCGCGTGCCACGACTCGATCGCGGTGCTGTGCCCCCGGGCGGAGAGCCGGTGGGCGAGTTCGGTCGTGTGGCGGGCCCCTCCGCCCTTGTAGGGGTGGGCGGGGCCGACGAGGGTGATCCTCACGAGTGCTCCCTGGAGCGCACGATCAGGTCGGCCAGGAGCGCCATCGCGCCGATGATCAGCCCGGTCATGAGGATCATGACGGTGTTGTTGGGCATGTACAGCGGGTTGCGCACCTGGTCGAAGACGAACTTGCCGACGCCGAGGCCGAGGAGGCCCAGGGCGGGCGGCATCAGGACCTTGAGGGGGTGGAAGAACATGACCATCCGCAACACCTGGAGGATGTAGCGGTAGGCATCGCTGACGAAGTGGAACTTGGAACGCCCCGCCCGCTTGGCGTACTCGATGGACACGTACCGCACCGGGTGTTGGTTCGACAGGAAGGCCAGCGTGATCGTCGTGACGCAGGAGAACCCGGGTGGCAGCAGCCGCAGGTACGGGCGGGCGACGTCGCGGCGGAACACCCGCAGCCCGGAGTTGAGGTCGGGGATGCGCGTGCGGGTCAGGCCCTCGGCGAACTTGCGGATCATCCACTTGGCCGGCACCCGCAGCGCTTTGTGCGAGCCCGTCTCGGTGGTGCGGGCCCCCACGATCTGGTCGGTCTCGGGGTCGGCGTCGAGCATGCGCACGAGCTCGGGGATGCGCTCGTTGGGGTAGCTCATGTCGGCATCGGTCCACACCACGTACTCCCCGCGCGCGCGAGTGCTCCCGACACGGCGCACCGTCCCGGCGCCGCCGTTGTGGCCGAAGGCGATGACGCGCAGGTACGGGAACAGGTCCTGCACATCGCGCAGGCGTTCGAGCGTCCCATCGGTGGAGGCATCGTCCACGGCCAGGAGCTCGTAGGTCCACCCCGACTGGTCCATGGCCGCACAGATGCGCTTGACCTCGTCGACGACGTGCTGTTCCTCGTTGTAGCAGGGCAGCACGATCGTCACCCGGGGATCGTTCTCCTGCCCTCCGGGGGCCGGGCGGGAGGGTTCGTGTGTTGCGGTCATGCCTCTCTCAGCGGGGTCGTCAGCGGGTGTTCTCGTCGGGCGGGACGACGGAGATCCACACGTCTCCCTCGAAGCCCCAGCTCCCCGTCGGCGGTTCCATGAGGGTGCTCGGGTCCATCTCGGCCACCACCCGGAACGGGCGTTCGGGTTCGGCGCCGGTCAGTTCCTGAAGCGGCCGCCATTCCGGGCCCGCGAGCACGGCGGTGCGGTCGCGCTCGTGGATCTCCCCGACGACGCGATCGACGTCCTCCTGTACCGGTTCGTTCATCGCGGCGGTGGGCAGACCGCACACGTTCCGGATCAACGGCATGTAATTGCTCGCCATCCCGGAGTCAACCACGACCACCGACCCGTCCTCGGGCAGCGACGCGCAGAGGTTCTCGGTCGCAGCGACGGTGCCCACGTCCTGTCTGTACCCCATGATCCCCTGTGCGGAAGTGATCACGGTGGGGCCGATCATGGCCACGGACGCACCGGCGGCGACCACAACGGGCAGAGAGGCGGCCGAGGCACGGCGGTCCGGGACCGTGGCACGGGCGCAGTAGCGGGTCAGCCAGGCCGTGAACCACACCGCGAACAGGATGAACGCCGGGATCACCAGCACGATGAGTCGTCGGCTGGCCCACGGATGGTCCGGGGTGATGGCGGGGCGCAGCAGGGTGGTGACCACGGTCCAGCTCAGGAGCATGGCCGGGAGCAGCCAGTGTGCGAGGCGCCCCTGGGCGAGCTTGCGCAGGACGAGTGCCACGCCGAAGGTCGCGAACAGGACGCTGCCCAACCCGACGTACCAGCCGACCCAGTACAGGCTGTAGTCGTAGTAGGTTCGGCTGCCCTCGACGGGCAGGCCCTCCATCTCCTGCACGGCCGCCACCCACTGGTCGGTGAAGTCGCTGCCGTGTCCGTAGTCGGGCCACAGGACGGGGGGCAGGGCCCG
>NZ_ANBF01000095.1 GCF_000341025.1 Nocardiopsis salina YIM 90010
AGCGGTGGCGACCACGGTGATCACGACGACCACAGCGGAGATGATCAGCAGCGGGATCAGGGAGTCCGACAGGTACTCCAGGTAGGGATGGGAGAGCCCGTACCCGGCGTAGAGGCCCATGAGCACGCCGACGGTGAGCCCGCCCAGCATCGGGACCGCCTGGCCGCGCCGGGCGAGCAGCAGGAGTCCGAGGAACCCGACAACGGGCAGCAGGTCGCGGAGCACGTCGATGCGGGTTACCAGGGCGAGCCCGAAGACCAGACCGGCCGCGACGGCGAGCACGTGGGCCCGGCCCCAGCGCTCGGTCAGGTTGCTGTGCCGGGAAAGGGCGTCGTAAGCAAGCACGAGCCCGCCCAGAAGCAGGATCTGTGTGACGGGCTCGCTGTAGGTGAACCGGCTGACCCACTGCTGCGGGAGGCAGATCGCCAGCACCAGGGCGGCGAGCGGGGCCCAGCGCACGCCGACCAGGCGGGCGGTCAGCCCGGCGAAGACCAGTACGCCGAGCGCGCCCAGGATCGGCGTGGTCACGAGCATCCCGGTGAGCCCGCCCAGCCAGTAACCGATGCTGGTGAGCAGGGGTGCGCCGGCCATGAACTGGGGCCAGATCACGTCGTCGCGCTCGTAGTGGGCCAGGCTCTGGTAACTGAGCGCGGGGTCGTTGCCGGCGATGAGCTCGTGCATGCGCGGGATCGGCAGTGATCCGTTCTCGGCGATCCACACCGTGTACATCGCGTAGGAGGCCGGATCGCGGCGGATCACGAGGGCCTCGGCGTGGTAGGCGATCTGCACGACCGCGAAGACCACCACGATGAGCAGGACGAGCACGACCGGCCACCAGGGCGCGCGGTCCTCCTCCGGCTCGGGGATCAGCCTGGGGACGAGGGTGCACGCGGCCACGACGGCGGGGACACCGAAGATCGCCGAGAGCAACGGGGTGAACGCCCCCAGGGCCAGGAGGGGGAAGGTCACCAGGAGCCAGGCGGCTACAGCGATCGCGGGGAGCGCGGTGACACGGGCGAGGAATCGACCGGGAGACAAGCGCATGGGGTCACTCTGGCAGTTCCTGCCATCACGTGCACCCCGAGCCCTCTTCGAGCGGGAGGCTCCTGTGAGGGCGGCTTCGCCCGATCGGTCCCCTGTGCCGGGCCGCCGGAGGGGCCACGTGGTCACCGCTCCTAAGCTGTGGGCATGTCCGACACACCTGCCTCACCGGGCCCCGCGTGGCGCGCCCTCGTGGCCGCCGACCCCGCCCGCCCCTTCGTGACCGCCTACGACACCTCCGGCGGCCGGGTCGAGCTGTCCCGCGCCACCGTGGACAACTGGGTCTCCAAGACCTCGAACATGCTCATCGACGGCCTCGGCGCACAGCCCGGCGACCGGGTCGCCGTGGCTCTGCCCCTGCACTGGCAGTCGCTGGTGTGGCTGCTCGCGGCGTGGTCGGTGGGCGCGATCGCCGAGCCGGCCCGCCCGGGTGAGGTGCCCTCGGGTGCCCACTTCGCGGTCGCGGACGCCGACCGCCTGGAGACGGCCTTGGACAGCGGCGCCGAGGAGGTCGTGGGCACGTCCCTGCACCCGCTGGGGATGCCGCTGAGCGGGACGCCCCCGATGGTCACCGACTACACCGTCGAGGTGCGCGGCCACGGCGACCACTTCGCGCACTACCCCGTGGACGCCGGGGAGCCCGCCCTGCGAAGCGACCGCGAGTACACCGGAGCCGAGCTGGTGGAGGCCGGGCGCGCACGGGCCGAGACGTGGGACCTGGGCGAGAAGGACCGCATCGCGGTTTTGTCCGGGGAGCACGCCCCGCTGTCGGTGCTCGGCGCGAACCTGTCCGTGCTGGGCGCGGCCGTGCACGCGGGCACCCCGCTGGTGCTCACCCCCGGTTCCGCCGACGGCCTCGCGCAGCGTCTGTCGACCGAACACGTGACGGCGGCGGTGTCGGCGGACGGTACCGCGGTCCCCGAAGGCGTGCGCGCCCTGGACTGACGCCTGGCGGCCCCGGCGTTCCTACTGGTCTCAGCGTTGGCGGGGCTCATCCTGCTGCCGCCCCTGTGGCTCTGACCGGCCGCGCGGGGCCGGGCGCGCTTTGCGGGACAGCCGCACCAGGCGGTCCTCCCTGGCTTCCTGCTCGCGTTCGGCTCGGTAGAGGTCGGCGGCGCGAGCGGCGAGACCGGGGTGCACGGCGGCTCCTCAACGGGGTTCGGGCTCCCGGCCGAGCGTGTTTCCCAGCCTGGTTCCAGACTCCGACTGAGGCACCCGGTGCCACCATCGGTCACATGCCCTACCCGCGCGGGCGGCCGCGCCTCACCTGCTCGCGCGGCCGCCCTGAGGCCCCTCACCCAGCGCGGCGGGGGCTCAGTCCTCGCGGTAGTAGGGGTCCAGCGCCTCGCCGCGGCCGGCCCCCTCGTCGAAGGTGTAGACCTCGCGGCCCCCGACGAAGACCTGCAGCGCGCGGCTCATCACGTCCAGCGGATCGCCGGACCACACCACGACGTCGGCGTCCAGCCCCGGGCGCAGGGCACCGACCCGGTCCTCCAGCCCCATGATCTCAGCGGGGTTGAGGGTGATGGCGCGGATCGCACTGTCGCGGTCCAGGCCCTCCTTCACGCACAGGATCGCCTGATAGATGAGGAAGTCGATAGGGATGACCGGGTGGTCGGTGGTCAGCGCGACCTTCACCCCGGCCCGGTCGAGGATGCCCGGGTTGGTGAGGGTCCGCTGGGACACCTCCAGCTTCGACCGGCTCGTCATGAGAGGGCCGCTGATGACCGGGATTCCGCGTTCGGCGATCTCGTCGGCCAGCAGGTGGCCCTCGGTCGTGTGGTTGATGACCAGCCGGTACCCGAACTCGTCCGCGAGCCGGAGCGCCGTGTGGATGTCGTCGGCCCGGTGGGTGTGCTGGCACCACGGCACCTCGCCCTCGAGCACCCGCACCAGGACCTCCAGAGTGTTGTCCCGGTCGAAGGGGGTGCCCTCGGCGGCGGCGTGATCGCGCTTGGCCTTGTAGTCCTGGGCCTTGGTGAGGGCGTCGCGGATCACGGCGGCCACACCCTGGCGTGTTGAGGGCAGACGGTCCTTGTTCCCGTACACGCGTTTGGGGTTCTCGCCCAGGGCGCTCTTGACGCTGGCGGGCTCCTTGAGGAGGCGGTCCTCCATGCTGCGGCCCCAACACTTGACCGCGACGGTCTGCCCGCCGATGGGGTTCCCGGAGCCGGGTTTGATGACCGAGCTCGTGACACCGCCGGCGAGGGCATCGACAAAGCCCAGGTCGGCGGGGTTGACCGCGTCGAGCGCGCGCATCCGCGCGCCGTTGGGGTCGGTCATCTCGTTGGTGTCGTCGCCGGCCCAGCCGACGCTCTCCTCGTGCACGCCGATGTGGCCGTGCGCCTCGACGAACCCCGGCAGCACCCACTTGCCGGCGGCGTCGACGACCCTGGCGCCCGCGGGGACGGTGACCTCGGAGTCCGGTCCGACGGCGGTGATCCGGCCGTCGGAGATGAGCACCGTGCCGCCGTCGACGGGGTCACCGTCGACGGGCACGACGTATCCGGATGTGATCGCGATATCCATGGCGCGCAACCTAGCCCACGCGGGGCAGACCGCCCAAGACCCGCGGGGTCACGACTCGGCGACCGGGCTCAGTCGTCGAGGCAGCGCGCGGTGAGCAGCTCGGAGTCGGGCGACAGTTCCACCCCGACGTCCTCGATGGCGTCGCGCACCATCGTGCACCCCGCGACCTGCTCGGCCTCGGCGGTGAGTTCGCCGCCGCGGGCCCCGAACGCGTAGACCATGCTCGGCCGGTCGGAGAACTCCATGAGCCGGAACGCCTCTCCCAGGCCCGGGTGGTCAGGCGTGGCCTCCGGGATCACCGCGATCGTGACGATGCCGGCGTCGACGAGGTCGGCCAGGAACTTGCGCTGCGCGTTGAGCACCTGTACCCCGCCCTGAGGGCGGCGCAGGACCGACTCGTTCAGCACCACGCGCAGCCCCGGCCCGCCGGGCGCGATCATCGCGGCACGGTGTTCCATCTCGTCGTCGACCATGAGCTCGACCTCCTCGTCCCCGAGGTGGCCCAGCCGCGGTTTGATCACGGCCCTGGAGTACTCGGGCACGCGCAGGAACACCGGGATCGCGACCGGCTGGTGTTCCCACAGGTGCTGAGCATGCACGCCCAGCTCGCACAGGTCGGCGAACTCGTTCGGGAACGCCTCGGCCTGGAGTGTGATCGCCCAGGCCTCCATGAGCTGGTGCTCGGGGCCGAGAGCGGTCTCCACACGCGCGACGAGCGAGCGCGCGGGACGGCAGTGGGCACGCTCGACCTCGCGGAGCTTGTCGTCACTGACCCCCACGGACCGGGCGAGCTCGGCCCGGGTGAGCCCGCGATCGGAACGGGCCCGCAGGACCCGCGCCGCGAACGGCAGCCACATCGCGGACGGCAGTGCGGTGTTCATCCGACCTCCCGGGTTCGTGGCCGGCCGCTCGGCCGGATCGGTGTGCGGGCGGGTCCTGCCCGGTGCAACTCGTCCATCTCGTCGCCTCCCGTTGTTCCGGGTGTTCCCGGGTCCGCCCCGTGCGCAACCCGGTACTCTTCCGGTCCCGGACACAGCCGGTCCCGGCGGCGTGGACCGACCTTCCTCCTGTACACACGGGAGGTCAAGGCCCGCGGTGGGTACGGCGATCCGTGATAAGTCATGACAGGGGCCGCGGCCGCAGTCCCGGTCTCCTGGTGTCCCCCGATTGGAAAGTCCCCGTGGTCTACCTCGCGCTGTTCCTCGCCGTGATGTCCCTGGCCATCTGGATGTACGCACTGTTCGACGTGATCAGCGCGGACGCCGGGTCGACACGGCTGCTGTCCAAGCCGGTGTGGGTCGTGATCGTGCTGTTCCTGCCCAAGTTCGGCGGACTGCTGTGGTTCACTCTGGGGCGCCCGCCCAGAGAGTCCCTCGTCACCACCCGGCCCCCGGCCACGACTTCGCCCTTCCCCGAATACGACCGTCCGAACCGGGCTCGGGGGGCGACCCCGGAGGAGGACGAGGAGTTCCTCCGCCGATGCCGCGAGCGTGCCGAGGCCCAGCGCCGGCGGGCCCGTGAGCTGCAGGCCCGGGAGGAACAGGAGCGCCGCGAGCGTCAGGAGCGCGAGCAGGACGAGGACGGCCTCGACACGGAATGAGGCCCGTGCGCGGACCGCTCCCCGGCACGTCCGAGGGCCAGGGTCCTGTCGCGCTGTGGTCCGGGTGCCGCAGTACCCTGTGGACCGCCCAGCCGCCGAACCTGACCCGGAAGTGAACCGATGACGCGTTTGACTCTCCCCGCCTCGGCCCTCCTGGCCACCTCGGCCCTGATGCTGACCGCGGCGTGCGGCGACGGGTCCCCGTCGGAGCCCGAGGAGCAGCCCGACGACGAGCAGACCCAGGAGGACCAGCAGTCCGACGAGGACGCCGGTCCGCCGGACGTGGACGTCTCCGACGTCGAGGGCGCCGTGTTGCACACCAGTGAGGGCGACATCGAGCTGGAGCTGCACTCCGAGGACGCCCCGGTCACCGTCTCGAACTTCGTGGGGTTGTCGGAGGACGAGTTCTACGACGGTCTGATCTTCCACCGCGTCATCGACGACTTCATGGTCCAGGGCGGCGACCCCGAGGGCACCGGACGCGGTGGCCCCGGGTACACCTTCGACGACGAGGTCGACTCCGACCACAGCTTCGACGAGCCGGGCGTGCTCGCCATGGCCAACTCCGGCAGAACCCCGGAGGGCGACGGGACCAACGGGTCGCAGTTCTTCCTCACGGTCACCGAGACCACGCACCTGGACGGCCAGCACACGATCTTCGGGCACGTGGCCGACGACGACTCCCAGGAGGTCCTGGACTCCATCGCACAGGTGGAGACCGATGCCCAGGACCGTCCGGTCAGCGACGTGACCCTGGAGTCGGTCACCATCGAGCGCGCTTAGGGCCTGTTCGACAGTTGCCTGCACGGAACGCGTCCACCGAGCGGGCGCTGGGCTCAGTGGCGCCGCTTGGCGCGGGCGGCGCGTGAGCGCTCGACCGCCGGGCCGATGGCCGCGGCCAGGGCGGCCACGTCCTCCGAGGTGGAGGTGCGCCCCAGGGACAGGCGGAGGCTGCTCAGCGCGGTGTCGGGGTCGGCGCCCATGGCCAGCAGCACGTGGCTGGGCTGGGCCACCCCTGCCGAGCAGGCCGAACCGGTCGAGCACGAGATGCCCTGGGCGTCCAGCAGCATGAGCAGTGCGTCCCCCTCGCATCCGGGGAACGACAGGTGCGTGATTCCGGGCAGGCGCCGTTCGGGGTCACCGTTGACGACCGCGTCCGGAACCACCTCGCGCACACGGGCCTCGAGCTCGCCGCGCAGTGCGGACACGTGCTTGACGTGCTCCTCGCGCTCGTCGACAGCCATACCCACGGCGGTCGCCAGTCCCCGCACCAGCGCAGTGGGCACGGTCCCCGAACGCACGTCGCGTTCCTGGCCTCCCCCGTGCAGCACCGGAACCGGGGTGAGCCCGCGCGCGAGCACCAGCGCACCGGCCCCCACGGGCCCACCCAGTTTGTGCCCGCTGAGGCTGAGCGCACCGACCCCGCAGGCGGCGAAATCGACGGGCTCGGCGCCCACGGCCTGGACCGCGTCGGTGTGCATCGGGATCCCGTACTCGGCGGCGACCTCGGCGAGTTCACGGACCGGCTGGACGGTGCCGACCTCGTTGTTGGCCCACATGACCGAGACCAGCGCCACCGACCCCGGGTCGTCCGCGACCGCCTCCCGCAGGGTCTCGGGGCTGACGCGCCCCAGGTGGTCCACGGGCAGGTACTCGACCTGCGCGCCCTGGTGGTCGGCGGTCCACTGCGCCGGGTCGAGCGCGGCATGGTGCTCGACCGCGCTGAGCAGCACGCGCCGCCGGGCCGGGTCCTGCGCGTTCCGGGCCCAGTACAGGCCCTTGATCGCGAGGTTGTCGGCCTCGGTCCCGCCCCCGGTGAAGACGACTTCGTGCGGAGTGCATCCCACGGCCCCCGCGATGCGTTCGCGTGACTCCTCGACGGTGCGGCGCGCGGCCCGGCCGTGGCCGTGCAGGGAGGAAGGGTTGCCGAGGGAGCCGAGCGCGGCCGTGACGTCGGCGGCGACCTCGGGGCGGACCCCGGTCGTGGCAGCGTGATCCAGATACACCATGTCGCCACCAAGGATACTTCGGACGCACCGGCCTCTCGGAACCGCGGTGGCACCGTTTCCCATAACCTGGGACCATGCCTGACTCCGCGTCCCCGCAGCCGCCTGCCGCCGACCACTGGCCCGCACCCACGGCCGACCGTCCCGTCCGTACCCGCCTGTCCCTGCCCGGTTCCAAGTCCGTGACCAACCGTGCGCTGGTGCTGGCCGCGCTGTCGGAGACCCCGTGTGTGGTCCGCCACCCCCTGACCAGCCGCGACAGCGACCTCATGGTGGGCGCGCTGCGTTCCCTGGGTGCGCGTGTGGAGCAGGACGGCGACGACCTGGCCGTCACCCCGGCCGATCTGCGCGGCCCGGCGTCGCTGGACGTGGGCAACGCCGGCACCGTGATGCGGTTCGTGCCCCCGATCGCGGCCCTGGCCGACGGTGACGTGCACTTCGACGGCGACCCGCGTTCGCACGAGCGCCCGGTCGGCGCGCTCCTGCAGGCTCTGCGCGTGCTGGGCGCCGACATCGACGACGGCGGCAGAGGCGCGCTGCCGATGACCGTGCACGGGACGGGGTCCCTGCCGGGCGGCGAGGTCACCCTCGACGCGTCGGGGTCCTCGCAGTTCGTCTCTGCGCTGCTGCTCAGCGCGGCCCGGTTCGAGAAGGGCCTGCGTCTGCGCCACGACGGCCCACCGGTGCCCTCCCAGCCGCACTTGGACATGACCGTGGAAATGCTGCGCGCGGCCGGGGTCACCGTGGAGACCGGCGAGGACGAGTGGCGGGTCGAGCCGGGTGCGATCCGGGTGTCGGAGATCCCCGTGGAACCGGACCTGTCCAACGCCGCCCCGTTCCTGGCCGCAGCCCTGGTCACTGGCGGCGCGGTCACCGTCGCAGACTGGCCCGAACACACCACGCAGGCGGGCGACGCCCTGCGCTCGCTGCTGGCGCGCATGGGCGGCGAGGTCGCCCGCGACGGCGGCGACCTGACCGTGTACGGCACGGGCAAGATCCGCGGGATCGACGCCGACCTGCACGACGTCGGCGAGCTCACCCCGACGATCGCCGCGCTCGCCGCGCTGGCCGACACCCCCTCGCGCCTGACCGGCGTCGCCCACCTGCGCCGACACGAGACCGACCGCATCGCCGCGCTGGCAGCGGAGATCACCCGGCTCGGCGGCCACGCGGAGGAGCTCGAGGACGGCCTGGTCATCGAGCCGTGCCCGCTGCACGGGGGTGTGTTCCACTCCTACGACGACCACCGCATGGCCACCTCGGGCGCCGTGCTCGGGCTGGCGGTCCCCGGGATCGAGGTGGAGGACATCGCCACGACCCGCAAGACCCTGCCCGACTTCCCGGGGCTGTGGTCGGAGGCCCTGTCGTGAGCCGCACGCGGGGCGGCGGCCGCCACATGGACGAACGCGACGTACGCGTGCGTGCCCGGGGCGGTTCCAAGCCCCGCACCCGCAACCGGCCCAAGCACTCCGACGCCGTGGAGGGCCTGGTCACCGCCGTGGACCGGGGCCGGTACCGGTGCCTGGTCGACGGCGTCTGGGTGGTGGCCATGAAGGCCCGCGAGCTGGGCCGCGGTTCCATCGTGGTCGGCGACCGTGTGGACGTGGTCGGCGACCTGTCGGGCAAGCCGGACACACTCGCACGGGTCGTGCGGGTCAAGGAACGCCGATCGGTGCTACGGCGCACGGCCGACGACACCGACCCGGTCGAGCGCATCATCGTCGCCAACGCCGACCAGCTCGCGATCGTGTGCGCCCTGGCCGACCCCGAACCGCAGCCCCGCTTCGTGGACCGTTGCCTGGTCGCCGCCTACGACGCCGGGCTGGAACCCCTGCTGTGCCTGACCAAGGCCGACCTCGGGGACCCCGGGCCGATGGTGCGCCTGTACGAACCGCTCGGTGTGCCGAACGTCGTGCTCGGCCCGGACTCCGACCCGACCGGGCTGTCCGAGCGCCTGGCCGGGCACACGACGGTGCTCGTGGGCTCCTCCGGAGTGGGCAAGTCGACGCTGGTCAACCGGTTGATCCCCGGAACCGACCGGGCCGTGGGCGGGGTCAACAGCGTCACCGGACGCGGACGCCACACATCGACCTCCGCGGTAGCGCTGGCCTTCGAGGGCGGGTGGCTCATCGACACCCCGGGTGTGCGCAGTTTCGGGCTCGCCCACATCGCACCGGAGGAGATCGTCGAGGGTTTCCCGGAGATCGCCGAGCTCACCCCGGACTGCCCGGAGGTCTGCGCGCACCGTCCCGAGTCCCCCGGCTGCGCCGTCCAGGCGGCGTTGGCGGCAGGGAACCTGGACGCCGACCGCGTGGCCTCCCTGCTGCGGCTGCTCTCCAGCCGCGAGGGCGAGGACGAGGAAGCGCCCCCGGACCCTTCCTGATCGCGGGGATCTTGCTACCAGAGCCGGGTTCAGCGCTGAAGTCGGCTCTGGTAGCAAGATCCCCGAGCGTCTGCCCCGTTCAGAGCTCGACGGTGCCGCCGCAGCGCCAATAGGCCCGCCGGTCGTGTTCGAGGAACCCCTCGGCGAGCAGGCCCCCACGCAGCGCCGCCAGGTCGGATCCGTACCGCAGCAGCACCGCGGTCAGCTCCGGTTCGGTGTAGCGCACGCCCGGTTCCAGACCGCGCGCCACGTGGTCGAGCAGGACGAGCCGGTCGAGGCGCCGCACAGGCATGGCCGTGATCCGCCCGCCGGAGGTGTAGGAGTCCAGCACCTCCTGGCGGTGCCCTTCTGTGTAGGAACCGTCCCGCACGGGGTCACTCCTCCTCTCGGTCCGCTCAACCCCGGGTACGGCCCGCCTCCGGCAGGCCCACGCAGAGCATGCCGTGGACCACGGCCTCCACCCGGCGGGCGGCCTCGTCGGGGTCGATGGGTTGCAGAGCGTAGGAGACCGTCAGGCGCAGATTCACGTCCGCGACGGCCTCTGTCACCGAACGGTCCAGCTCGGGGCAGCTCTCGGCCAGCATGGCCGACATGCGCTCACCGAGCACGTCCAGCAGCGGCGCCGAACGGGTGGTGACCACGGGCAGCAGTTCGCGGTCGCCGGCGACGACGGCGCGCAGGAGCGGGTTGTCGCGCAGCGAGCGCAGCACGAAACCGGTCGTGCGGCTGACAGCGTGCACGGGATCGGACCTGTCCTCCTCCAGCAACGCGACGACCTGGTCGAGCAGGCTGTCGGCCTCCCGGACCACGACCGCCTGCAGCAGCCCTTCCTTACTGCCGAAGACGTTGTAGAGCGTCTGCCGGGACACCTCAGCGCCCGAGGCGATGTCGGCCATGCGCTGCTGTGTCCAGCGGCCCGCCACGACCTCGGCGTAGGCGGCGTCCATGAGCCGCTCCCGCACGGGGGTACGTTCGGAACGCCCTTCGTTCACCGGTTCCATACCCTCCATGATCGCATCTGCCGCCGGACCGGAACCCCGGAGCCGCAAGGGTTCCGGTTCCGTCGGGTGTCACACTTGCATCACGTGGGGGTGCCCCTTTGGCCATGTTCGTTCCGGGGCGGGTAGCGTTACCGCCCATGGCGTCCTTCGACGATGATCTGCGTCTGGCCCACGTGCTCGCCGACGCTGCCGACGACATCGCTCTCAAGCGTTTCCGAGCACTCGATCTGGTGGTGGACACCAAACCCGACCTCACCCCGGTGACCGAAGCCGACCGGATGGTCGAGGAGACGCTGCGCAGCGTGCTCTCCCGCGCCCGCCCGCGCGATGCGGTGGTCGGCGAGGAGTACGGCAAGACCGGCAACAGCAACCGGGTGTGGGTCATCGATCCGATCGACGGCACCAAGAACTACGTGCGCGGCGTCCCGGTGTGGGCGACGCTCATCGCCCTGCTCGAGGGCGACCGCCCCGTCGTGGGCGTGGTCTCGGCCCCGGCGCTGCAGCGCCGCTGGTGGGCCTCACAGGGCAGCGGGACATGGACGGGGCGCAGCCTGTCCAAGGCCTCGCGTTGTCAGGTCTCGCAGGTCGGCGAGCTCTCAGACGCCTCGCTCAGTTTCTCCTCCCTCACCGGTTGGGAGGAGCAAGGCCGCCTGGATTCCTTCCTCGGCCTGACCCGGTCGGTCTGGCGCACGCGCGCCTACGGGGACTTCTGGTCACACGTGATGGTCGCCGAGGGCACGGTCGACATCGCCGCCGAACCGGAACTGTCACTGTGGGACGCCGCCCCCCTACCGATCATCCTCGAGGAGGCCGGAGGCCGCGCCACCAACCTGCGCGGCGAGGACTTCGAGGACGACGGACCGCTGGTGTGCAGCAACGGCGCCCTCCACGACCAGACCCTGACCTGGCTCAACGGCGGCCCCACCCCGCTGCGCTCGACCTGATCCCGCCCGGGCCCCGGTACCGGCCGGGCTCCGGGCCGTTCGGTGCTGACGGGTCGGTCCGTTGTAGTAGCGTGCACGGCGTGTTGACGACCCACCCTGTGCGGCGCCTGGCCGTGTGCGCCGCCCTGCCCCTGTTCCTGCTGGCCACCGGCTGTTCCGAAGGGCACGGCCACAGCCCCGAACAGCTCGACGCCATGATCGCCGAGGACGCACGCGAGGCGAACGAGGCCGAGGAGGAAGGGCTCCCCGAGTCCCGTTTCGACCCCGACACCCTCATGTGCGAGCCGGACGTGGACACCGCCGACGGGTGGCGCACCGACGTGCCGCGCCGCGCCGTCGAGGAGGGCCCCGTCGCGCTGTCGGCCCAGGCACCTGACGACACCGAGGCCGCGGGCACCGAGGTCGTCGTGGTGGGCCCGGACGAGGAGCCCGCGACCGCGCCGGCGGGAGTCGAGGACGGCGAGGCGGCCCCGGTCGAGTTCCCCGACGACTTCGAAGGCGCCGGGCTCACCGCGGGCACGTACACCGTCCTGTGGACGGACGAGGAGACCGGGACGGCGCTGGCCTGCGACGGGTTCGAGGCCGAATAGCTGCGCCTGCGCCCACCCGCGCGCCTGAGAGGGCTGTGGGCGCCCTGAACCACCCGGTCCGATCCGAGAGGAGCCCCGTGGGCCGCCGGACCCCACACCGGCCGTGTGCGCGCCCGCGGGGTTCTTCTGTGCCCGGGCCCGGCACGGCCGCTCCGGAGAAAACCGGGCGAGAGGCGAGAACAGAGGGGCCGGAAGAACAGAAGGATCGGACAGAAAAGGCGCCGGGTGGAAAGAATTCCACCCGGCGCCTTCTTGGTAGCGGGGACAGGATTTGAACCTGCGACCTCTGGGTTATGAGCCCAGCGAGCTACCGAACTGCTCCACCCCGCGTCGATGGCCTCGATGTTCGGACCTTGCGGCCCGGGTGCCGTACCGGTTCCACGAGAGGAACCGGATGAGACCCACCCGAAGGGAATCCCCCGGAGACCGAGATGAACTCGGACCGGGGTCTTGGTAGCGGGGACAGGATTTGAACCTGCGACCTCTGGGTTATGAGCCCAGCGAGCTACCGAACTGCTCCACCCCGCGTCGTTGACCTCAACTTTAGGACCTTGCGGCCCGGGTGGCAAATCGGTTCCCCTTGCGGTTCGCCGAGTGAGGTCCACCCGAAAAATCCCCCGGCCGGAAGGCGAACCCCCCGGCCGGGGACCTGGTAGCGGGGACAGGATTTGAACCTGCGACCTCTGGGTTATGAGCCCAGCGAGCTACCGAACTGCTCCACCCCGCGTCGGTGTGTCTCCACACTATCGCGTCCGCGGGACTCCCCGGAACGGTGCTGGTGTGCGGCCACTCACCCGGTGGGGTCCTTCCCCGGGAACGGCCGCGGGGCGGCACCCTCGACGGGTACCGCCCCTCACGGAACGCTCTCGGAGCGCGGGCCCTCAGGCCCCTGGGCCCATCAGTTGCCCATCTGCCCCTCGATGTCCTCCAGGGCGTCACGCAGGCGCTCGTTGGCCTCGTCGTTGGACTCCTGGGCCTCCTCCCAGGCCTCCACGGCCTCGTTCAGGGACTCGACGAGCTCCTCGTCGGTCCCACCGGCCTCCTCGTCGCCGGCCCCGGCGTCGCCTTCGGCCGGGTCCTCGTCCTCGGTGCCCTCGGTCCCCTCCTCGCCGGCGTCCGGCTCGGGGAGCGGGTCCTGGCCACCCTCGAACAGGTTGTTCAGAGCCTCCTGGAGGGTGCTGCCGATGGCGACCTCCTCACCGAAGCCGACCATCACCTGCTGCAGCAGCGGGAAGGACGCAGCACCGCCGCCGCCGGCCTGGACGTACAGCGGCTCGACGTAGAGCAGACCGCCACCGAACGGCAGGGTGAGCAGGTTGCCCCGTGTGACCTCCGCCTCGGACTGCTCCAGCGGGAGCAGGACCTCACGCACGTCCGCGTCGGAGTCGAAGGCGTTCTGGATCTGACCGGGACCGAAGATCACCGTGCTCCGCGGAAGCTCCAGGAGCTGGAGCTGTCCGTAGTCGTCGGAACGCGGGTCGCTGTCCACGGCCATGAACGCCGCCAGGTTCTCACGGCCCCGCGGCACGAAGGTCGAGGTCAGCGAGAAACTGGCCTCCTCCGAGCCCGGGAAGTTGATGGTCTGGCGGTAGGGCGGCTCGGCCTCGTCGGTCTCGTTGGTCGGGTCCTCCGGGACCTCCCAGAAGTCCTGACCGCCGTAGTAGGCGTCCGGCTCGGTCACGTGGTACTCGCGCATGACCTCGCGCTGGACCTTGAACAGGTCGTCCGGGTACCGGATGTGGTCGATGAGCTCGTCGCTCATCTCGTCCCGGGGCGTGACGATGTCCGGGAACGCACCCATCCAGGTCTCCAGAACGGGATCGTCCTCGTCCCACTGGTACAGGTCCACCGTGCCGTCGTAGGCGTCGACGGTGGCCTTGACCGAGTTCCGGATGTAGTTGACCTCGTTGCCGGGCAGCGCACCGACCTGCTGCACCGAACCGTCGGTGAAGGTGTCGGTGACCGCCTGGTTGAAGTCGAGCCGGTTGGCGTACGGGTAGTTGTTGGACGTGGTGTAGGCGTCCACGATCCACTTGACCTGGCCGTCGATGACCGCCGGGTACGGGCGGCTGTCCGTGGTCAGGAACGGGGCGACCTTCTGGACGCGCTCCTCCGGGTCCCGCTCGTAGATGATGCGCGAGTTGCTGTCGATCGCGCTGTTGAGCAGGATGCTCGTCTCCTGGTACTTGATCGCGTACAGGATCCGGTCGAAGAAGTTGTTCAGCGGCACGCCGCCTTCACCGTCGTAGTTGGTGTAGGCCTGCGATCCCTCGGGCTCCTCGGAGCCCTCGCCCTCGGCGCCGGCGTCGGCATCGGCGTTCTCGCCGCCGCCTTCACCGTTGCCGTCGGCATCGCCCTCGTTGGGTGCGCGGGACTCGTCCACGACCGCGTCCTCGGGCGTGGGCACGTCCTCGGTCTCCTCCTCGGCGTCGAGGGGGTAGTCGTACTCGTCCTCGGCGCCGACGATGACGTACTCGGCACCCTCTCGCCCGTAGTAGATGCGCGGCTCGTACTCGCCGGTCACCTCACTGAGCTCACCCCGGGGCGGGATGTTGTACTCGGTGAAGACCGGTCGGCCCTCGTCGTCGATGAGGTTGCCGGCCGCGCCCACCATGCCGTAGCCGTGCGTGTAGATCAGGTGCCGGTTCAGCCAGTTGTCCTGATCGTCCGGCGGGCCCTCGAGCTCGCGGACGGCGACCAGGGTGTCGGTGAGGTTTCCGTCTGTGTCCTCGTAGCGGTCGACCTCGAGCACGTCCGGGAACTGGTAGAAGCCGCGGACCTGCTGCATCTGCTGGAAGGTCTGCGAGACCACGGACGGGTCGGCCAGGCGCACGCTCGGGATCGTGTCGGCCTCCTCGGCCAGCTCCTGAGGCGTGAGCTCTGTGGTGGCGTCGTAGGTCTGCACGTCCGAGTCGGCGATGTCGTACGCCTCACGGGTGTGGTCGATGTTGCGCTGGATGTACTCGGACTCCAGACGCTGCTCGTTGGGGTTGACCTGGAACCGCTGGACGATCTCCGGGTAGGCCACGCCCACGAGCACGCCCGACAGCAGCAGGAGCCCCAGGCTCGCCATCGGGACCATCGTGTTCTTGAAGTAGATGTTGGCGAAGAACAGCACCGCGCAGATCAGCGAGATGACGGTGAGGATCGTCAGCGCCGTCTTGACCGCGTTGACGTCGGTGTAGGCGGCACCGAACGTGTAGCCGCGCTCGGAGAAGAGCAGGCCATAGCGGTCGAGCCAGTAGGAACCCGCGCGCAGCAGCACGAAGAGGCCCAGGAGCACCGACAGGTGCACACGGGCGGACGGGGTGGCGCGCTGGCCGGTGTCGTTCTGCAGCCGGACGCCGCCGTACAGGTAGTGCACAGCGACCGCGGCGATGAACGCCAGGATCACGGCGGCGTACAGGTACCCGAGCAGGGTCTCCAGGAAAGGCAGGGTGAACGCGAAGAACCCGATGTCCATGCTGAACTCGGGATCGTTCGACCCGAAGTTCGTCGCGTTCATGAACTGCAGGAACGACTGCCAGTCACCGCTGGCGGCCGCACCGGCGAGAAGCGCCAGGGCGCCGACGGCGATCCAGTAGAAGAGCTTGCGGTGCGGGTCGATGGACTGCCGGTAGCGGTCCAGTCCCTGCTGTTCCAGGCTGGCCGGGCGCATCGCCGGCCGGGCGCGGTAGGCGAAGTAGATGCTGGCGCCGACGACGACCGCCATCACCAGACCTGCCGCGGCGAACAACAGCACACGGGTCCACAGCTCGGTCAGGAAGACCGAGGTGTAGCCGACGGACTGGAACCACTTGAAGTCGGTCCAGAAGTTGGCGGCGAACACCAGACCCGCGATGATGACGACCACGGTCGCCGCGACAGGCGCGAGCAACCTTGATCGGCGAGGCATACGCGCAGGTGGTGCGCCGGGCGATCGGAAGCTCACGCCTCCCCCTCGTTCTGACTTGGTAGGTGCGTTTCGGTGCGCATGTGGCGCCCTATTACAAGAAACTTATTCGGTGGCCGTCAGGTTCCCGAAATCACCGCCGGTCGAGTGACAAGCGTGCATCGTTACTGCATCGGAGCTGCATCCGGTCGGGGGCCGGGACCGACCCTACTGGGACGTGGCGGGCGCAGCGAGGTCCCCACATCGGCCACCATGGAAACGTGTCGAACATTCGTGAAGCCGTGATGGACCTGGAACACCACGTCGCAGAACAGGGGTGGGACCAGCCGCTGGAACTGTACGCCCTGGTGCCGACGGCCGAGTTGCTCGAGGCCGAGCCGGCCGCCGCTCAGCTGCTGGGGATCTCCGAACCGGAGTCCCCGGACGAGCTGACCCCGGTGCAGCAGGAGCGTCTTCCGGAGGACGTCCCTCTGGAGGAGGCGCTCGGGCGCATCATGTGGCCCGAGGGTGTGGCCGGGTGCGCGTTGGTGATGGAGCGCCTCGTGGTGAAGGGGTCCGACGAGACCCTGGCCGTGGACGAGGACCCCAACACCTCCGGCAAGGAGACCGAGGAGATCCGCATGGTCGCCGGGGTCGTGCGGGACGGGTCGCGTTACTGCGCGATGCGCCTGCGCAACCACGACACCGACGAGGACGTGATGCACGGGACGGACCTGATCCCCGCGCTCACCTCGGCTCTTGCCCTGACCCTCGACATCGAGCTGCCGGCCACCGAGCAGGGGTCGCCGGAGACCTGAACCGACGCCCCGTGGACCGACGACGGCGCCGCACCCGATGCGTTCGGGGCGGCGCCGTTCTGTCGCCGATGGCCGTGCGGCCGGCGCCGCTACTCGCAGCGGGGCAGGTCGTCGCTGCCGGAGTCGATGGTCTCAAGGGCGTCGACGGCCTCGTCGAGGGTGTCGACGGCGACCACGTCGACCTCGCCGTAGGCGGCGGACTGGCTCACCTGGGAGCAGCTGTCGGAGGCGATGAAGAAGTACTCGGCGCCGATCTGCTGGGCGCTGACCATCTTCTGCGGGATGCCGCTGACCCCGCCGACCTCGCCGTCGGCGGTGATGGTGCCGGACCCCGCCACCTCGGCTCCGCCGGTGATGCCGTCCTCGCTGAGACGGTCCATGATCCCGAGGGAGAACATCATCCCGGCGCTGGGGCCGCCGATCTGGCCGACGGTGATGTCGACGTCGACCGGGAAGTCCATGTCGTCGGCGACGAGGACCCCCACAGCCGCGGAGCCGTCCTCGCCCGCCTCGGTCTCGAGCTCGACCTCGACCTCCTCACCGTCACGGTCGAGGAGGACGGTGACCGGTTCTCCGGGCTCACGGTCGGCCACCATCTCGACGACTGCGGGGCTTCCGACGGAGGCGGCGTCCTGCGTGTGGGTGGGCACCGGTTCGCCGTCGACCTCCAGGACGACGTCGTCGGGTTCGACGAGCCCCTCGGCCGGCATCCCCTCGACCGCCTCGGCGACCACGGGCACCGCCTCGTAGTCGGTGCCGAGCTGGTCGAGGGCGGCCGCGGTCGCCTCGGTCTGGGAGTCGTTCATCTGGACGCTCTGGCGCTCGGTGACCTCCTCGGGGGTGCGGTCCGCGGGGAACAGCAGTTCCTCGGGCAGGACCGCGTCGCGCGGAGAGAGCCAGGAGGTGACGACGGTGAAGAAATTGAGGCGGTGATCGGGGCCGCCGGCGTACTGGACCGTGACCATCGACAGCGATCCGTCGTCGTGCTCGTAGGTGTCGGAACCCTCGATCTCGATGACCGGTTCACCCTCCAGATCGCCCGTGGTGTTGACGATCGCGCCCGGCGCCGCCACCAGATACGGCATGGGCAGGAAGAGGCTGCCGACCCCCAGCCCGATGAGAAGGACGAGGGCGACAGCGAGGGTCATCACGCGACGAAGCATGCCCTACAGACTATTGCGGTCACGGGACGGTGCGCGCGCACCACCCTGGTTCGGAACGAAGCGGTCTCAGGGGATGTCCGGGGGCGGGGCGGGTCCTCAGGGAGAACCGACCCATTCGTCGTCGCCGTCGGCGAAGGACTGGCGCTTCCAGATGGGCACCTGGGCCTTGAGGTCGTCGATGAGGTGCCGGCACGCCTCGAAGGCCTCCTGGCGGTGCTCGGCGGAGGCGGCGACGACAACAGCTGTGTCGCCGATCTCCAGGTCTCCGACCCGGTGCACGGCGGCGAGCTTGACCACGGGGCGCCCGGCCGTGGAGATGTCGCCGAGGACCTTCTCCATGACGGCGCGCAGCTGCGCCTCGACGGTCGGGTGCGCGGAGTAACCGAGCGCGGCGACCCCGCGTCCGTGATCGTGGTCGCGCACGGTGCCCAGGAACACGGCTGTGCCGCCGGCGCGCGGGTCGGCGACCGAGTCCAGGACCTCGTCGACCGAGAGCGGCGTCTCACGTACGGCTGCCAGAGTGATCTCTTCCACGCTCCGACCGTATCAACCCGATTCGTGCGCGTGCGTCCGCACGGACACGGGTCCGGGCCCGCCCAGACAGCCCGGTCAGCCGCCCTTGCGCCTGCGCAGGTGGCGGATGGCAGCCGCGGTACCGATCGCTGCCGCGGCTGCACCAGCGGCGCCGGCCGCGGTGATGGTGACCTCCTTGCGGCCCACGTTCCGGCCGACGATGGCGTGCTTGCCCTCGCGGGACTCCAGGAGCGCGGCCAGGGCCTCCTCGTTGGTGTGCGCCGGTTTCCACCCAGACTCGCGCAGGCTCGTGCAGTCCACGACGCAGGGGTGCACGAGGAACTTGAGCTCACCCGCGGCCGCGGGGGTGATGCGGGCCCTGTGCAGGCGCCGGATCGCCCCGAAGGCGAGGTTCGCGGCGACCTCGAAGTGCTTCATCCCGGCGAGCTGTTCGACCTCGTCCTGCGACAGGGCCCCGTCACTGCCGACCGCCAGGGCGCCGTCCCGGCCGCGCACGTCCTCTGTGACGCAGTGGGCCAGCGCGCTGACGAGGTCGTCGACGTGGCAGAACTGCCAGTGCTGTTCCTGGCCCTTGACGGTGAGCAGGCGGGGGGCGGAGAAGTGGCGGCTCAGGAGGGTGTCGAGCTCGGGGCCGACCAGGGGCGCGGGGCGGACCACGGTGACCGACAGGCTGGGATGGGCCCGGCGGGCGCGTTCGGCCAAGGCCTCGACCTCCGCGAAGTCGCCCATGAGCCCCTCGCTGTTGTCCGATACGCGCGGGGCGTCCTCGGCCAACGGCACCGGGTTGTCCGGGTCGGCGCCGTGCACCATGGTGCTGGTGATCAGGACCACCCGGGGTACGCCCGAGGCAGCGGCGGCGGTCAGCACCGTCTGGGCGGCGCGGATGTTGTGCTGGCGCCGGCGGACCGGCTTGCTTTCCGGGGAACGGTCGTCGGCGGTGTGTACGAGCACATCGACACCGTCGAGGCGGGAGACCAGAGCCGGGTCGCACACGTCGGCGATGCGCCACGTGACCCCGCGCAGGTCCGCGAACTCACTGTCCACGGCCACGACTTCGGACGGGGCGGAGGAACCTTCCGCGTCGGCCAGACGTTGCACGAGGAGCCGGCCCACGCCCGACGCGGCGCCGGTGACCGCGACCACTGATCCGGCTCCGTCGCGCGAGCTGTGCTCTGGGCGAACCTGGCTTCTATCGGTATTCACTCCGGGCGACTCCCAGCTAACGTGACAGTGGAGACCAAACCTAATCCTGCCTGAGGTCTGATTGTGAGCGACCTGCCTTTCGGTTTCAGCATGCCGAACGATCCCGATGACGAGTCCGGGCGCCGTTCCGGCGACTCCGGCTCGGGTGCCGGCAGCGGCGGCGGCCCGGGCGGAGGGGACTCCGGCACTCCGGGCGGCTTCCCGTTCGGGGACCCCAACCAGATGGCCGACATGCTCCGCCAGTTCGCGGACATGATGTCGTCCCAGCCCACCCCCGGTTCCGGCGGCGGCGAAGCCTCGTCGAAGTCGGGCATCAACTGGGACATGGCCAAGAACATCGCCCGGCACACCGTCGCCGAACACGGTGATCCCAGTGTGCCACCGGCCGACTACGCCAAGATCGAGGAGGCTCTGCGCCTTGCCGACCTCTGGCTCGGCGAGGCCACCGACCTGCCCTCGGGGCTCCAGACCGCACAGGCCTGGACCCGGTCGGAGTGGATCGAGCGGACCATGGGTTCGTGGGCGCAGCTGTGCGACCCGCTGACCTCCAAGTCCGTCGACGCCATGGGCAAGAACCTGCCGGAGGAGATGCAGTCCGTCGCCGGCCCGCTGCTGGGCATGGTGCAGCAGATGGGCGGCATGATGGTCGGCCAGCAGGCCGGACAGGCCATCGGAGAACTGGCCCGCGAGGTCATCGGCACCGCCGACATCGGTGTGCCCATGGCCGGCGAGGGGCACGCGGCCCTGCTCCCGGGCGGTGTTTCCAAGTTCGGTGAGGGCCTGGGCATCCCCGAGGACGAGATCCGCCTGTACCTGGCGGCGCGCGAAGCCGCGGTGCACCGCCTGTACTCGCACGTGCCGTGGCTGCGCCAGCACGTGTACCGCCTGGTCGAGGAGTACGCGGCCGGGATGTCCTTCGACGTCAGCGGCCTCGAGGACAAGCTCGGGCAGATCGACATCAACAACCCCGAGGCGCTGCAGGAAGCGCTCTCCGGCGGCATGGGCGGCGAGAACCTGCTGCAGCCCGAGGACACCCCGCAGCAGAAGGCCGCGCTCGCCCGCCTGGAGACGACCCTCGCTCTCATCGAGGGGTGGGTCTCCACGGTGGTCTCCAAGGCCGTCGCCGAGCGCCTGCCCCAGGCCGACGCCCTGGCGGAGGCGACCCGTCGCCGCCGCGCCACCGGGGGCCCGGCCGAGCACACCTTCGCCGCCCTGGTCGGCCTGGAGCTGCGGCCGCGCCGCCAGCGCGAGGCCTCGTCCCTGTGGACGGCGCTGGAGGAGGCCCGCGGGGTCGAGGGGCGCGACGCGCTCTGGGAGCACCCCGACCTCATGCCGACCGGCGACGACCTCGACGACCCGGACGCGTTCGTCAAGGGCGGCGAGTTCGCCGACTTCGACATCAGCAAGCTCACCGGAGAGAGCCCCGAGGGTCCGGAGGGCTCCGGTGGTGACGGCGAGGAGACCGACGGCAAGCGCGGAGAGGACTCCTGACACGTGTCCTTGCACGCCGATGCCCGTGAGGTCCTGGCCGGGTGGGACGCGCCCGACGCCGAGCAGGAGGGGTTGCGCTCCTCCTACCTCGCCCACCTGGACGAGCACGCCGACGCCATGCGCCGCGAGTGCCTGCCCGGCCACCTCACCGCGAGCGCCGCGGTCCTGTCCGCGGACGGCTCGCACGTGGTGCTGACCCTGCACAAGGCCCTGCGCATGTGGTTGCAGACCGGCGGCCACTGCGAGCCGGAGGACACCACGCTGGCGGCCGCGGCACTGCGCGAGGCCACCGAGGAATCGGGGATCCGCGGCGTGCGCGTGCTGTCCGGTCCCGTGCGGTTGGACCGCCACGCGGTGCCGTGCGGCGGGGGCAGCCATCACCTGGACGTGCAGTTCGCGGCTGTCGCCCCGGAGGACGCCGTCCTGGTGCGCGACCCCGACGAGTCCTCGGACCTCGACTGGTTCCCCGTCCGGGAGCTGCCGGAGCCGACCGACGAGTCCGTGCGCGCCCTCGTGTACGCGGCCTCCCGTGCGGTGGCGGCCGAGGGCACCAACACGCGGAGGCCGTCATCATCTCCCTGATCATCACCGCGACCGGCGCCGTCGTCGGCGTGCTCGTCGTGATGCTGGCGCGCGGACTGGAGAGCGCCAACCGGCAGATCGTCGAGGACAAGCTCGACGGGCGCCTGCACAAGCGCGAGGCCGCCGTGGCCGAGAAGGAGCTGCTGACCCGTGCCCGTCGGATCGGCCCCGTCCTGATCGCGGCGACGGGCGCGCTGACGGGGGTCACCATGTGGGAGGCACTGGCCTCCGACGACTGGGGCGGGTGGACCCCGTTCCACCTGGTGTTCTTCGGAGCCCTGCTCCTGGTGACGCTCGCCGGCCACGCCCAGGTCGGCTCCCGTCTCGCCGACGCCCGCGAACGCGTCACCCGCCTGACCCCCTGATCCGGGACCGCAGCTGGAGGGTCAGTCCGTGACGGTGCCCTCGGCCGGGTCCTCGGGGTGGGCGAGCTCGGTGCGGGTCGCCGCGCTGAACCCCTCGAGGTAGCCGCGGGCACGCTCGGCCTTGGGGTACCGGGCCACCAGATCCCAGAACTCGCGGCCGTGCGTGGGGATGCGCAGGTGCGCGAGTTCGTGCACGAGCACATAGTCCACGACCCAGGCCGGCATGTCCTCCAGTCGGCGCGAGATGCGGATCGTGCGGTTCTCCGGCGTGCACGATCCCCAGCGCGCGTTCTGGTTGTCGACCCACCGCACGCTCTCGGGGAGTTCCGTTCCGTCCAGGTACCGCCGGGCCAGCTCGACCGCGCGTTCGAGGAGTTCCTCGTCACCGGAGTGGCGGCGTCCCTGCTTGGCCTCGAGCTTGCGCAGCATCCGTCCCACCCACTGCTGTTCCTCAGCGTGGGAGAAGGAAGCGGGCACGAGGACGACCGTGGTGTCCCCGTCCCGGTACGCGGACACGGTCCGCCGACGACGGGAACTGCGTCGCACCTCGATCTTGGGTCTCGAGGGCACGCCCCTCACGTTAGTCGAGCGTGTCCGTCACGAACAGGTTCCGCATGTCCAGTTTTGCCGGTTCGATACGAGCGCGGCCGGACCGGAGCCCTTCGCCCCGGCCCGCCCGCGTGTTCCAGCGGTCAACACAGCCGTGACCACGCCAGTTCCATGAGCGCGTCCTCCGTGCGGCGCTCCGCACGCTGACGGGCGCGCAGCCGGCGGGCGCCGAGCCTGGTGCTCTGCAGTTCCATCCGGCGTTCCTGGTCGGTCTCCTCGGCGAGGCGCAGCAGTTCGAGCATCATCATCGTGTGGTCCTTCGGGTTCGGTGCGGGGTCGGTGCGGGAAGGGTCGGGTGGGCCGTTCAGGCCGCGGCCGGCGCGGGGTTCTTGCGCGGCCGGCCGCGGGGGCGCTTGCGCGCCACGACCTGGCCGGAGACGAGCAGCTGTCCACCCCAGACGCCCCAGGGCTCGCGGCGCTCGAGGGCGTCGGACAGGCACTGTTCCTTGACCGGGCAGGCGCCGCAGACGGCCTTGGCCGCCTCGACATCGGCGGGCGCCTCGGCGAAGAACAGGTCGGGCTCGTAGCGGCAGGGAACGGAGACCTCACCCAACCAGGGCGTTTGCAGGACCGACGCGAGCATCGGTGCCCTCCAGCATCTGTGTCGTTTCGTTCAACGCGGTCGGTGTTGCTTGCCGCCTTCGGTGGCGGCTCAGGGACCTGACTTGCGTTGGAGCCCGTGTTCCCGGGTCCTCTCCCCGGGGGAGAGCCCCTGGTTCGGGACACAAAGAAAGCCGCGGCCCCTTCTCGGGGTCCGCGGCCACGGGACGAAACTCCCGGCCTACTCCGCTGGGCCGGAATTCCTCCGTGGACACTGCCCCGGTGCGCCGTAGCGCGGGGTAGCTTCGACGAGATCGATGACACGCTCGCCACGCTCTCGGGCGAGGGCGCCGGACCCGGGCACACGCGTGCCCGTGCCTGCGTCGGCGCACAGGCCGTTCACACGGGCCGGTCCTTGCAGACTCTGGCCCGGGTACTCGCCTGCGAGCTGCAACAGGTGCGGCAACCCGTGGGAGGGTTCGCCGCTGGTTCCGGCGGTGACGCCGACGAGGCCACGCCAGGTGGCACCCAGGTCACGCGTGTGCACGAACGGCACGTCGAAGCCGGCAATGGAACCGGTGGTCATCGTGGTGTCGGTCATCGGATCTGGGCACCTCCTTCGGGGTCGGGCGTCAGGGTCTTTCACCTGCGCCGGTGTGGCGGTCAGCGACGGGTTACACACTACGGGGGCCCCACAGGCCCGGCAACCCATTTTTGACCTGCGAAGACGTCCGGATCCGGCCACAACTTCCGGGCGTCTCGGCGCATCGGGCTCCGGGCCTCACGTGGGGTGTCGGTCACGCCCGGGCGTCCTCCCAGCCCTCGGCGTCGACCACGCGGATGAGGCCTTCCTGCACCACCGAGCACACGAGCTCACCGTCGCGGGTGTAGACGAGCCCGCGCGCCAGGCCGCGCCCTCCCTTGGCGCTCGGGGTCTCCTGCGCGTAGAGCAGCCATTCGTCGGCACGGAAGGGCCTGTGGAACCACATCGCATGGTCGAGGCTGGCCATCGAGATCCCCGCGAACGAACGTCCGTGCCGCAGGAGCACGGTGTCGAGCAGGGTCAGGTCGGACGCGTAGGTCATCATGCAGACCTGCGTGAGCCGGTCGTCCGGGAGCTTGCCGTCGACCTTGAGCCAGACCGGGTTGGTGGCGGTGCGCAGGTCCGGGTCTCGTTCGGCCTCGTAGGAGAGCGGACCGACCGGGCGCATCTCGATGGGGTGCCAGCGTACGAACCCGGGCACCTTTCCGAACTCTGCACGCAGGCGGTCGCGGGTGCTGGGCAGTTCCTCGGGCGGGGGCACGTCCGGCATCGGCAGCTGGTGGTCGAGCCCGGGTTCTTCCTTGTGGAAGGAGGCGGACAGCGTGAAGATCGCCTTGCCGTGCTGGATCGCCACGACCCTGCGGGTGGTGAACGAACGGCCGTCCCGCACCCGGTCCACGTCGTAGACGATGGGCACGTCGGGGTCGCCGGGACGGATGAAGTAGGCGTGCAGGGAGTGCACGTGGCGTTCCTCGGGCACCGTGCGCCCGGCAGCGACCAGCGCCTGGCCTGCCACGAGCCCGCCGAACACACGTTGGGGCCCTTCCGAGGGGCTGTTCCCCCGGAAGATGTTGACCTCGATGCGTTCGAGGTCGAGGACACCGAGCAGGTCGTCCAGCGACGGCCCCCAGTCGGCCGGTCCGGTGGGGTCAGTCATCGGTCGTGTCCTCCATGTCTGCGGTGTGCGCTTCGACCAGGGCCTCAGGGTCGGCTCCGCGAACCAGGGCCAGCACCGCTTCACCGTAGCGACCACGCTTCTGCGCCCCCACACCGGACACGGTGGAGAGCTGTTCCAGGCTGTTGGGCTCCTGCTCGGCGATGGCCTGGAGGGTGGCGTCGGTGAAGACGACGTAGGCGGGAACGGACTGCGCGCGGGATGTCAGCCGACGCCAGTGGCGCATGCGTTCCAGCAGGGCCTCGTCGTAGGTGGAGGGGCAGTCGGCGCAGCGTCCGAGCTTGCGGTCGGCGGCCTCGGTGAGGGCGACCCCGCACACCCGGCAGCGCACCACACGGTTGCTACGGCGTTCCCTGCGCGCTCCGGTGGTGGGCGAGGCGGGGCGCAGGCCGTCGAGGAAGCGCGAGGGTTTGCGGGTGCGGCGTCCGCCCGGTGAGCGCGACAGCGACCAGGACATCGACAGGTGTTCGCGTGCGCGGGTCACACCGACGTAGAAGAGGCGGCGTTCCTCCTCGATCTGCTCGTCGGTCTCGGCGTAGATGATCGGCATCATGCCCTCGTGGAGGCCGCACATGAATACCGCGTCCCACTCCAGACCCTTGGCGGAGTGCAGGGACGCGATGGTCACCCCCTCGAACCCGGGCGCGTGCTCGGTGGCCATGCGGGCCTCGAGCTCCTCCAGGAAGTGCGCCATGGTGACGCGGTTGCCAGCGGTGGCGACCATGTCCTCGGCGAGCTGGGCGAGGGCGGACAGCGATTCCCAGCGTTCGCGGGCCTGGCGTCCTTCGGGGGCACTCTCGGTGAGGCCCAGCTGGGTGAGCAGGTGCCGCACGCCGGACACGAGCTCCTCCCCCGCGTCGTCGGCGGCGCCGTGGCGGGCCCCGCGCAGCAGGTGAACGGCCTCGCGGATCTCGGGGCGTTCGAAGAAGCGGGCGGTGCCGCGCACGGTGAAGGGGACGCCCTCGTCGGCGAGGGCCTGTTCGTAGGCGGCCGACTGCGAGTTGGTGCGCACCAGCACGGCGATCTCGCTCGCCGGCACACCGCCGCTGTCCATGAGCACCCGGATCTTGCGGGCGACGCCGGTGGCCTCGGCGGGCTCGTCGTCGTACTCCTGGTAGAGCGGGTCGGGGCCGTCCGGGCGCTGCGCCCGCAGGGTCAGGTGGCTGCCCGCGGCCGTACCTCGGGCCTGGGAGATGACGTGGTTGGCCACGCGCACCACCTGCGGGGTCGAGCGGTAGTCGCGGACCAGTTCGACCACGGTGGCGTGGGGGTGGCCGACCGCGAACCCGGTGAGGTAGCCGGGGGTGGCGCCGGCGAAGGAGTAGATGGTCTGGCTGGGATCGCCGACCACGCAAAGGTCGTCGCGATCGCCCAGCCAGGCATCCAGGAGGAGCTTCTGCAGCGGGTTGACGTCCTGGAACTCGTCGACCACGAAGTAGCGGTACTGGCCGCGCACCTTCTGCGCGATACCGGGATCGGCGTTGATCATGCCCGCGGTGAGCTCGAGCATCGACTCGAAATCGAGGAGGTTGCGTTCGCGGCAGAGGTCCTCGTAGGCCTCGAACACACGGGAGACCTCCTGGGGGGAGGACGTCGGGGTTTCGCGCCCGACCTTGGCGACCGCCTTCTCGTAATCGGTGGGGCGGACCTGGGTGACCTTGGCCCACTCGATCTCACTGGCGAGGTCGCGCAGCCCGGTGCGGTCGGGCTGGAGACCCACCATGTGCGCGGCCTGCGCGACGGCCTTGATCTTGCTGTCGATGAGGGTGGGTTTCTCGCCTCCGACGGCGTCGGCCCAGAAATAGGAGAGCTGGCGCAGCGCCGCGGAGTGGAACGTCCGCGCCTGCACCCGGGGGGCTCCCAGTGTCCGCAACCGGCCACGCATCTCCCCCGCCGCTCGGGCCGTGAAGGTGACCGCCAGGACCTGCTGCTCGGCCACGACCCCGCTCGCGACGGCGTGGGCGATCCGGTGCGTGATGGCGCGGGTCTTGCCGGTTCCCGCGCCCGCGAGCACACACACGGGGCCGCGCAGGGCGCGTGCCACCTGGGTCTGCTCCGGGTCGAGTCCCTCCAGGACGCGGTCGGGGTCCATGGTGCTCCTGCGTGTGGTCGGGGCTGCTGCGGGCGACGGCAGCGCGGTCCCCAGGAGTGTCCCGGAGGGACGGCTGCGCGTGCTGAGGAGACAGTCTCTCAAGTATCGGTGCCTACGGAGAGCGGATCGGTACGGGGGCATTTGCACCCGGGTCGAACCAGATCGCCTTGTGATGCGTCCCACGTGGTGTCGCGTGGCCGCGGGAAGCCGCCGAACCCGCCCGGTGTTGGGACGGGGGACGGAAGCGATCCCCGACCTCGAGACGGAAAAGACATGAGTGAGATGACGAACACGGACACCCAGCAGTTCACGATGTACACCACCCCCTGGTGCGGCTACTGCAAGCGGCTCAAGAGCCAGTTGTCCCGGGAGGGGATCACGGGCCGCGAGGTGGACATCGAACAGGACCCGGGGGCCGCGGACCACGTCATGAAGGTCAACGGTGGGAACGCGACCGTCCCCACGCTGGTCTTCGCCGACGACACGGCCATGACCAATCCGTCCCTCGCTCAGGTGAAGCAGAAATTGGTCGAGCTGTCGTAGTCGGGCCCCGGTCGGCCGGCGGCACCCTCCCCCGGGTGCTCCGGCCGACCGGAGCACGGGCCGTGCCTCCCACGGCTCCCCGGCCGGCGACGGCGAGCCGCGGGCGGGCGGNCGGCTCTCGACGAAGACGGAAGACGGGGAGTGGAGTTGGGCAACGACATGAGGCCTCACGACATAGCCGCCGGCCACCCGGTGGACACCGACGTGGTGCGACGCACCCCGACCGGTTGGCGGGTCGAGGGCGGCCCGGAGGTTCCGGACCTCATCAGCGCAATGGTGCTGGCCGACCTGATCGACAGCGAGGCCGGTTCCCCCCGGCCACGCACGCAGGCGCCCGGGCGCGCACCCGAGGGCGCGTCCGAGGTGGAACGCCTGCGGCACACGATCTCCCAGTTGGAGCATGCGCTGCACTCGCGTGTGGTGGTCGAGCAGGCCATCGGTGTGCTGGCGGAGCGGCACACGATGCCGACACGGGAGGCGTTCGAACGGCTGCGTTCGTCGGCGCGCTCACGCGGGCGCAAGGTCGCCGACCTGGCCCGGGACGTGGTGGAGAGCAGCAACAGCCCCCTGACCGCGCTCCCCGACGAACTGGGCGTGGGCCCCTGAACCACCGGGGCCCTGTTACCAGGGTCGGCTCCGACCGCTGCTCCAGTGGCAAGAAGCGTCCCCGGAGGGGACCCGCACCGGTCCTTCACCAGCCTCCGGGGAGCTCTCCTCCGTACCAGTGCTCGATGAGGGTGTGGGCGATGGAGACCGGCCCGGGCAGCCGCACGTGCCCGCCGTGCACGGCTTCGGCGAGCTCGCCGCGGGTGAACCAGCGCAGCTCGCCGATCTCGTCGTCGGTGCGTTCGGTCTCGCCGACCGCGCGGACGGTGTAGCCCATCATGAGGCTGCGCGGGAAGGGCCAGGGCTGCGAGGCCAGGTAGCGGGGGTCCGTCACGAGGATCCCCGCTTCTTCGGCGACCTCGCGCGCGACGGCCTGCTCCAGGGACTCCCCCGCGTCGACGAATCCGGCCAGGACGGAGTAGCGCTGCGCGTCCCACCTGGGGTTGTTGCCGAGCAGGACCTCCTCGCGGCCGGCGTTCTCTCTGTGTACGAGCATGATGACGGCCGGGTCGGTGCGCGGGTACTGCTCGTCCCCGTCGCGTTCGCACACGCGCAGGTGTCCGGCTGTGGCGAGCCGGGTCGGCCCGCCGCAGCGGGGGCAGAACCGGTGGGGGGCGTTCCAGTTGGCGAGGGCGACGGCGCGGGTGAGGAGCCCGGTGTCGCGGTCGCCCAGGAGCGCGCCCACCTCGCCGAGGGTCGCGGCGGCCGTTCCTGCGGGTTCTTTGAGGGGATCGGGGCTGCGGACACCGAAGTAGGCGGTCCCGTTCTCCGCACCGAGGAAGTACCGCTCGCCTTCGGGAGCCCCCTCGGGTGCGGTCAGGGCCAGGCGGCAGGGGCCCTCGGTGGTGACGAGGGAGCGTGTACGGCGGGGCGAGGGGGTGCTCCAGCCGCGGCTGTCGGGCGGGCCGCCGTCCAGGGCGAGAACGCGGGTGGAGGGGTCGGACCACGCCCTGTCGAGCCACTCGGGGTCGGCCCTTCTGTGTCCGGCCGGGTCGATGGTGGCTCGGGCCAGCGAGGGGGTCGGATCGGTTGCGTCGGTTGCCATGGCTCCTTCGTCCCGGATCGGTCGCGGGGCGCCTGGTCGGGGCGCCCCTCGTGGTCCACTCCTGGCACAACAGTGTGGCGCCCCCGGGCATGCCCGCGTGAGGCGGTGCGCGGGGGCACACGGGTCCCGGTCCGGTCGTACCGGGACCCGGCGGAATCCGACCAGGATCCGGTTCAGGAGCGCTCGGCGATCTCGCGCCACAGGTGGGCGGCGCTCTCGGCGCCCTTGAGCAGGAGCGGGACCTCGACCTTCTCGTTGGGCGCGTGGATCTGGTCCTCGTCCAGGCCCACGGCGACGAAGACGAGCGGGGCATCGAGGATCTCGGCGATGTCGGCCTCCGGTCCGCTGCCGCCCTCGCGGGTGAGGAGGACCTCCTTGCCGAAGGCCTGTTCCATGGCCGAGCGGGCGGCCTTGAGCGCGGTGGAGTCCAGGTCGGAGGCGCAGGCGCGGGTCCCAGGGCCGCTGAAGTGGGTCTCGGCGCGCAGTCCGGCAGGGGTGTGCGCGTCGACGAACTCCTGGACGCCCTGCTGGACCGCCACCGGGTCCTGGCCGGGGACGAGGCGGAAACTGACCTTGGCGTGGGCGGAGGCGGGGACGATGGTCTTGCGGCCCTCGCCGATGTGCCCGCCCCACATGCCGTTGATCTCGGCTGTCGGGCGGAGCCAGACGCGCTCCAGGGTGCTGTGGCCCTCCTCGCCCCAGGTCGCGGAGGAGGCGGCGGTGTCCAACCATTCCTTCTCGTCGAAGGGCAGGCGGGCGATGAGTTCGCGCTCCTCGTCGGAGGCCTCGACGACGCCGTCGTAGAAGCCGGGCACGGTGATGTGGTTGTCGTCGTCGTGCAGGGCGGACAGAAGGTCCGACATGCCCTGGAGGGGGTTGGGGACGGCGCCGCCGAAGGAGCCGCTGTGCAGGTCGCGGTCGGGGCCGTACAGGTCGATCTGGAGGTCGGTCACCCCGCGCATGCCGACACACATCGAGGGGACGTCGGCGGACCACATCGTGGTGTCGGAGATGACCACGGTGTCGCAGGCCAGGCGGTCGCGGTTGGCGCGCATGAGGTCGGCGAAGTGCACCGACCCGGACTCCTCCTCGCCCTCGATGAGCATCTTGATCGTCACCGGAGGGGCCTCGGAGCCGGAGGAGGCCAGCGCGGCCTTCACTCCCAGCGCGTGGAAGAGCACCTGGCCCTTGTCGTCGGAGGCACCGCGGGCGTAGAGGGAGCTTCCGCGCAGGGTCGGGGTGAAGGGGTCGGTCTCCCAGGCCTCGACGGGGTCGACCGGCTGGACGTCGTGGTGGCCGTAGACCAGAACTGTCGGCGCTTCGGGGTCGGCCGCCGGCCACTCGGCGAAGACGGTGGGAAGGCCGGGGGTCTCCCACACCTCGACGGACGGGAAGCCCGTTGCGCGGAGGTGTTCGGCGAGCCAGTTCGCGGAGGTGCGTACGTCCTCGTGGTGTTCGGGGTCGGAGGAGATCGAGGGGATCCTCAGCCACTCGTCGAGGGAGGAGAGGAAGTCGTCCCGGTGGGCCTCGATGTAGGAGCGCGCGTCCATCCGTGTGTCCTTCTGTCGACGTCCTTGTCCGGTATGACACTAGAGCGCGCGCTGCCCGGCCGCACCACCGGGCTCGTCCCTGGGCCGCGGTGCGCATCGCAACCCTGGTGCCCGAACAGGGGCAGCGGTTGGTGGCGAACAGGGGGCAACGAAAATCAGACAGGTTGTAGTTGGGGATGAGGGTGGGGGTTGGGGGTGGTGGTTGCCGGGGTGCTGACACCAGCAGCGGCGAGACCACCTACGCCCGCGATCTGGTACCCAGCGCGGGGCCGGGAGAGCTCGTGCTGGCCGACCGCAACTTCGCCACCCAGGCCCTGATCCAAGCCATCAACGCCACCGGGGCGCAGCTACTGATCCGGACCAAGAACAGCCGCGTGCTGCCCGTGCTGCACCGGCTGGACGAGGGCTCCTACCTGTCCCGTCTGGGCCCGGTGCAGGTGCGCGTGATCGACTGCGAGATCACCGTGGCCACCGACCAAGGCCACAGCAGGACCGGATACCGGTTGGTCACGACTCTGCTCGATGCCCGCCGTTACCCGGCCGCGGGCCTGGTCGAGCTCTACCACCAGCGGTGGGAGATCGAGACCGCCTACCTTCAGCTCAAGTCCACGCTGCTGGGCGGGCGCGTGCTGCGCTCGCGCAAACCGGAGGGCCTCATCCAGGAGCTCTACGCGCTGCTGGTGACCTATCAGGCGCTGCGGTTGGCCATGGCCGATGCCACCGGGGCCCGCTCGGGCCTGGACCCGGACCGGGACGGTTTCACCGTGGCGTTGAACGCCGCCCGGGACGAGCTCATCAAGGCTGCGGGCGTGATCACAGGCACGGTGGTGGATCTGCTGGGAACCATCGGCCGACAGGTCCTGGCCCAGCTGTTGCCGGACCGGCGGGTACGGACCCGGGCGCGTGTGGTCAAACGAGCTCTGTCCAAGTACAACGCCAAAGGCATCGTCGACCGGGCCAGTTATCGGGCCACGATCAGCATCGAGGTGCTATGGGCCGGGCCCTTGACAGTACGCCAAAACCCTTAACTGAACGGCATTGGGGCTACGATCCCGACCCCCGACGAACCACCACCCCCGAGGCAACACCACACAACACCCCAGCCCCCAGAACACCCGCCGGAACCCCTGGCAACCACCTCTCCCATCCCCGACAAACCCCTCAGCTGTCGGTCGCCTCGCGCCAGGCGTCCAGGTAACCCGGCAGTTCCTCCTCCACCTCGTCCCAGTCGGGCTCGAAGACCTCCACGCCGTCCATGATCTCCTCGAGCGCCTCGGCGTCCTCCCCCGTGGCCTCGACGTCGTCGCGTGCAGGGAAACCGCCGGCCTCGGAGGGCACCCTTGACTGCGCCTCCTCCGACAACAGGAAGTCGATCAACGCCTGCCCGTTCCCGCTGTCCGGCGCGCCCTCGAGCAACCCCGCGGTGTAGGGCAGCGCGAACGTGGTCGGTTCGCCGCCCTCCCGGGCCGGGAACCAGAGCTCGAGGTTGGGCATGGTGCGGCTCTGGTCGTAGTTCATCTGCACGTCGCCGTTGGCCACGAGCAACTCGCCCTTGTCGACCTTGGGCCCCAGCGCTCCGGTCGAGGACGAGGGGCCGACGTTGTTGGCCTGCAGTTCGCCGAGGTAGTCCATCGCGGGTTCGAGACCGCCGAACTGCTCCATCGCCTGGATGAGCACGGCGGTCCCGTCGCCGGCCACCCCGGGTGTGGAGTACTGCAGCCGGCCCTCGTACTCAGGGTCCAGCAGGTCCTCCCACGTCTCGGGCGGCTCGTCGAGCTCCTCGGAGTTGTGCACGAACGCGAAGTAGTTGTCGACGACGGTGGTCCAGGCACCGTCGGGGTCCCGCGTGGCCACCTGTTCGGCGCCCTCCGGCTCATATTGCTGCAGGAGCCCGGCGTTGTCGGCCTGCTGGATGAATGGCGGCAGAGTGAGCAGCACGTCGGCCTGAGGGTTGGAGCTCTCCCGCTCGGCGCGCTGCACCATCTCGCCGGATCCGCCCTCGACGTACTGGACCATGACCCCGGTCTCCTCCTCGAACTCTTCGAAGAGCTGGTCCAGCCAACCACCACCGTCGACGTCGCTGAGCCCGTCGGCGGCGTAGACGGTGATGGTCTCGGCGGGTTCGGTGATGCCGCACCCCGTGAGGGCGAGCGCGGCGGTCAGGGTGAGGGGCGCCAGGGTTCGGACGCGCATGGTCTCCTCCTGAGGATCAACGGTGCCCGGCGCGGGTGCGCACCAGGGAGAGGGCGAACATGACGAGCAGGGTGGTGGACATGAGCACCACCGCGAAGGCGGAGCCTGTGAACAGCGCCCCGCGGTCGGTGGCGGCGAAGATCCGCACCGGGAGGGGGGTCCAGTCCGGCGGGTAGAGCATCATCGTTGCGCTGAGCTCGCCCATGGACAGGGCGAAGCAGAGCCCGGCCGCGCCGCTCAGCGACGGCAGCAGCAGCGGCAGG
>NZ_ANBF01000096.1:0-10081 GCF_000341025.1 Nocardiopsis salina YIM 90010
ACCAACACGGTGTGCGCGATGAAGACGATCATCTGGGTGCCGTTGAGCAGCACGGGCGGATTACTGAAGGCGACCAGCAGCGCGAGCCCGACCACGACCGTGGGGACGGCGACGGGCAGCATGAACAGGGCGTCCATGACCCGGCGTCCGCGCGGGCCGAGGGAGTGTGCGGACAGCGCCGCCCAGGTCCCGGCGACGAGCGCGCACATGCTCGCGATGACGGCGGTGACGACGCTGACGCGCAGGGCGTCCAGAGTGGGCCCGTTCAGCACGGCGGTGTAGTGCTCCAGGGTGAAGCCGGAGGGCAGCGCCCCACTCCAGTTCGTGCTGAACGAGGCCGCGAGGATCACCGCGAGCGGCAGGGCGAACAGGGGCAGGAACACCAGGAGGAACAGCGTCTGGATGCTCCGGCGGGTGAGGCGGTCATGCACCAGCACGTCGGCCTCCCTTCTGCGGCCCGCTCCCGGACCCGCGCAGGCGGGCGGTGGCGGTCCGGTAGAGCAGATAGAGGCACACGGACAGGGCGGCGTTGACCGTGGCGACCACGCACGCGGTGGTGTAGTCGGCCTCGAGGATCGCCGCGGTGTAGACGAGCATCGGCAGGGTGACCACGTCCTTGGCCCCGGTGAAGAGCACGATCGCGAACTCGTTGAGGGACAGCACCAGGACCAGCGCGCCGCCGGCCACGAGCGCGGGGAAGGCCTCGGGCAGGATCACCGAGCGCACGATGCGTCCGCCCCTGGCGCCGAGCGATGAGGCGATTTCCAGCTGTGCGGTGTCGAGTCGGCTGAAGGCGGCCAACAGCGGCCGCAGCACGAACGGGGTGAAGAAGGTGATCTCGGCGAGGATCACTCCCCATGGTGTGGACATGAAGTCGAACGGCCCGGTGTCGGCACCGGTCAGGCCGGTCCAGAGCCCGTTGGCCACGCCCACGGTTCCGTACAGGAACAACAGCGCCAGGGTGATGAGGAACGACGGGAACGACAGGTAGGTGTCGACGAGGCGTCCGGCGGCGCGGCTGCCCGGGAAGGGCACGAACGCGATGACCAGGGCCAGGCCGAGCCCGAGCACGAGGCATCCGACGGTGGCGCAGACGGCGACGAGCACGGTGGTGGTCAGGGCGTCGCGGAACCGCTCTGTGGCGAGGACCTCTGCGTAGTGGGCGGTGGTGGCGGCACCGTCCGGCCCGGTGAAGGACTCGGCGACCACGGCGCCGAGAGGGTAGATCACCACCGCGGCGAGCGCGAGCACGGGCGGGACGGCCCACACCCACGCGGGCAGACCGCGGCGGGGCGGGGCCTGTCCTTCCGAGGGGCGGCGCGGTGCGGGGACCCGGGGCGCGGGGTGCGGGGCGAGGGCGGTCACGGTTCCTCCCCCGCGGGCACGACGACCAGGTCGCGGCGGGTGAACCCGATCTCCACGGTGGTGCCGAGGTCGGGGATCTCCGCGGTTCCGGGGACCTCGGCGGTGAGGCTGTGCCCGTCGACGTCGGCGGTGACCCGGTGGGTGGACCCGCGCCAGTTCAGGTCGGTGACCCGGCCCCGGACGGTGTGTTCGGAGGGCCCGAGGGTGAGCCGGTGCGGACGCAGGCACACACGCAGGTCGTCTCCGTCGGAGGTGCCGGAGGGCAGGGTGTCGGACGCGTCCACGTCCAGGCCGCAGAAGCGCACGTTCCCCCGGTCCAGCCGGGCGGGCAACAGGTTGGCGCTGCCCACGAACCCGGCGGCGAAGGCGGTCCGGGGCCGGTCGTAGAGGTTGCGTGGGGTGTCGTACTCGCGCAGGCGGGCGCGGTCCAGGAGCGCGACCCGGTCGGCGAGGGTCAGCGCCTCCCCCTGGTCGTGGGTGACGTGCAGGACGGTGAGGTCGGGCATGTCGCGGTGCAGCCGCGCGAGTTCGGTGGTCATCTCGGTGCGCAGGCGGGCGTCGAGGGCGGAGAGCGGTTCGTCCAGGAGCAGGACCCGGGGGCGCACGGCCAGGGCGCGGGAGATGGCCACGCGCTGCTGTTGCCCGCCGGAGAGTTCGCGCGGACGGCGGCGTGCGTACTCGGCCATCCCGGTGAGTTCGAGGGCCTCGCCGACCCGGGTACGCACCTCGCGGCGGGGCACGCCTCGGGCACGGAGCCCGAAGGCGACGTTCTGGTCGACGCGCATGTGCGGGAAGAGGGCGTAACTCTGCACGACCATGCCGATGCCGCGTCTATGCGGGGGCAGGTCCGTGACATCGCTCCCGCCGAGGAACACCCGGCCGGAGTCGGGGCGCACGAACCCTGCGACGGCACGCAGGGCCGTGGTCTTGCCGGAACCGGAAGGGCCGAGCAGGGCGGTGAACTCGCCCGGTTGGACGGTCAGGTCCAGGGAGTCCAGCACGGTGGTGCCGCCGTAGGAGACACTCACCCCGTCGAGACGGATACCCACGTCAGCCCTCCCTCGCCTCGAGCAGGCCGGGCAGGGACGCCACGGAGTCGAGCACGTGGGTGGCCCCGGCGGCGCGCAGTTCCTCCTCGCCGTGGGCACCGGTACGGACCCCGGCCACGACCCCGGCGCCCGCGTTGAGTCCGGTGCGCACGTCGGAGTCGGTGTCCCCGGCCACGGCAACGGCGGCCACGGAGGAGACGCGGGCACGCAGGGCTGCGGTGAGCACCAGGTCGGGGTGGGGACGACCGCGCCCGGCGTCGGCGGGACAGAGGGTGAGGTCGGCGAGTCCGTGCCATCCCAGGGCGGCGATGATGCGCTCCTGGGTGGTGCGGGCGAACCCGGTGGTCAGGGCGACGGTGCGGCCCTGGGCGCGGAGGCGGCGCAGGGCCTCCTCGGCGCCGGGCAGGGGTGCGCAGTGGCCGTCGTCGACGAGCCGGGCGTAGGCCTGCTCGAACGCGGTGTTGGCTTCCTGTGCGCGGGTCTCGTCGCCGCCGGTGAGGTGGCGGAAGACGGTGATCTTGGAGGTGCCCATGGTGGCAAGCACGTAGGCGGTCTGTTCGGGACCGGCGTCGGGCAGGGCGGCGCGGAAGGCCTCCTCCACGAGCCCGTCGTCGGCGACGGTGGTACCCGCCATGTCGAGCACGACGAGCTCGGTGGGGGCGGGGCGTTCGGGGGTCGGGGCACGGTCGGTCATGGTCACCATCCCAGGTCGTTCGCGGTGGTCTCGGCGATTGCGGGGGAACAGGTCATGCCGCGTCCCCCCGGCCCGGTGATGAGCCAGGCGCCGTCGGCGACGGGTGCGCGGTGCACGAGGGTTCCGGGGTCGGTGCACTGGGTGTAGACGCCGGCCCAGCGGCGGCGGATCGAGGGCAGGGGGCGTCCCAGGAGGCCTTCGGCGACCCCGGTGAGGTGGTCGTAGGGGGCCTCGTCGGTGTCGAAGGCGAAGGGATGCTCGTACTCGTGGGTGTCGCCGATGGTCAGGGATCCGTCCGCGCGCTGCACCATGAGCAACTGCATGGCGTGGTCGCGGGCGGTCTCGGGCTGGGGTTGGTGTGTGTTGAGGGTGTCGAGGCCGGGGCCGCGGTAGGCGGGGTAGTAGCGGAAGCTGTCGGCGTCGGCGACGGAGGTGGTGAGGGTGGTCTCCAAGGGCGCGGTCTGCATCATCTGGAGGCGCACGCGGCGGACGGGCAGGTCGGGGGCGAGTTCGCGGACCAGACCGCCGAGCTGGGCGCCGGTGCACAGGACGACGTGGTCGCCCTCGTGGAGATCGCCGTGGTCGTCGCGGACGGTTCCGGTGCGCGGGAGCTCTCGGATCTCGCGTTCGGTCAGGAGGGTGTAGCGACCGCTGCGGGCGAGCGTGTCCTGGAGGGCGCGTTGGGCCGTGCGGGGTTCGACCTGGGCGTCCCGGCGGCACCAGAGGGCGCCGAGCATCTCGCCGCGCAGCGCGGGGTTGACCTCGCGGACCTGGTCCGGGTCGAGGAAGTGCAGGTCGCGCAGCGGGGCCTCGGGGGCGTCGAGGGCCTCCCGGGCGACGGCGTGCTCGTGGTCGGTGGTGACCGGTGTGAGGGAACCGGACGCACGGAACCCGAGGTCGGGGACCTCCTTGCCGATCTCCTCCCAAAGTTCGCGGGCGCGCAGGGCGGTGTCGAGCTCGGGTCCGGTGGAGCGGCCGCTGACCCAGACCAGGCCGAAGTTTCGGACGGACGCGCCGCGGGCGGCCGCCTCGCGTTCGAGGTGGACGACCTCGTGCCCGCGGGAGACGGCCTGCCAGGCGTGCATGGTGCCGAGGACCCCGGCACCGACGATGATGACTCGCATGCTCCCGAGCGTGGCGAGCGCGGGTTGAGAGCCCGGTGACCTCGGGGGACACCCGGGTGAACGACCCTCCAACTCTGGACCAGACACGTGATCTTTCCGTTATCCAACGGGCCTGGGCAGTCGGGGGCTCGTCCGGGGTTCCGGGTCAGGCTGGGCCGGAACCGGTCCCGGACAGGTGTGTGGTGAAGCTGAACCGGTCGCCCCGGTAGAGCGAACGCACCCGCTCGAAGGGGCGTCCGTGCCCGTCCCGGGAGACCCGGTGGATGAGCAGCATCGGCAGCGCCGGCGGGGTTCCGACGAGCAACGCCTCCCGGGGTGCGGCCAGCACCGTCTCCAGGCGTTCATCGGCGTCGGCGAAGGTGATACCGACGCGCTCGTGCAGGAACGCGTAGAAGCTCGAGTCCGGGTCGAAGTCGCTGCTCAGCCCCGGAACCCGGGCGACCGCGATGTAGGTGGACTCCAGCCCGACCCGTTCGTCGTCGGCCCACAGCACACGTTCCATGTGCCAGACCGGCTCGCCCTCGGACAGGTCGAGTTCCCCGGCGAGCCCGGCCGGGCAGGGCCAGCTGCGCAGGTCGACGAGGGTACGGCCCGGGCTCAGACCCTGGCGGCGCACGCCCTCGGTGTAACTGGCCAGGGAGAGCGGTTGGGCGAGCTTGGGCCCGGCCACGACCGTCCCCCGGCCACGGCGTCGCAGCCGGCCCTCCAGGAGCAGGTCGCGCAGGGCCTGGCGCACGGTCTCACGTGCGGCGCCGAAGCGTTCGGTCAGCTCGCGCTCGGTCGGCAGGGTCTGCCCCTCCTCCAGCCCGTCGACGAGCTCGGTGAGCATGATGCGCACCACGTAGTACTTGGGCACACGACCGTGCTCGGGCACCCCGGCACGCACCGGGGCCCCGCTGTCCTGGGGGATTCCTGTGACCGACACGCGGGTCATTGTGCCCGACTGCGGTGAACGGCCCGGTGAACAGCCCGCCAACGCCCCCGAACACAGCCCCGGACCACCGGTCACCCGGGTTCGGGGACGGTCTCGATGAGCGCGGCGAGCCCGTCGCGGTCGAGCAGGTCGGCCGGACGCACGGTCTCATTCGCGCGCACGTAGTGGAACGCGGCGTGCACCTCGGCCAGGTCCACGCCCTGCAGGTCGGCCCAGGCCAACCGGTAGGCGGCCAGCTGCACCCCCACCGCTCGGCGCTCGCCCTCGTTCGCGGGCGGACTGCCGGTCTTCCAGTCCACGACGTCCCACCGGCCGGTGTCCGGGTCGTGGAAGACGGCGTCCATGCGTCCGCGCACCAGGCGATCACCGATGACGGTCTCGAACGGCACCTCGACCTCGACCGGGATCCGCGCTCCCCACTCGCTCTCCTCGAACGCGCGCTGCAGCTCGGCGAGGTCCTCGTCCTCCCCCGCGGTCTCGTCGGCGGCGCCCGGGAGTTCGTCGAGCAGGGTCACGCCCTGGCCGAACCGCTCCTCCAGCCAGCTGTGGAACGCCGTACCCCGCCTGGTGTGCGGCGCGGGCGGGCGCGGCAGCGGGCGCCGGATCTGCCTCGCCAGGGCGGCGGGGTCACGGGCCAGCCAAACCATGGACGAGACCGACAGGTGGTCGGGCAACTCGACCTGCACCGGCCCGGGGGCGGGGCCGCTGCCCTCCTGGTGCCGGTGGGCGAGAAGCAGTTCGGTGTCGCGTTCCCATCCGCCGAGCCGGTGGCGCAGTCCGGGTGGCGGTGCGGGCCCCTCGTCCGGTCCTTCTTCCCCCGCGAGCATGCGCGCGCGGGCCTGCTCGACCATCGCGGCACCCTCCAGGATCTCCTCGCGCCGGGTCCGCGGTTTCTCCTCCGGCAGCTCGGAGGGCACCCCGGAAGCCTGCGCGCCGGGCAGCTCCTCCTCGGGCGGCCACACGGCGGACTCCTCCTCGTCGCCGTTCGGCGCCTCCTCGTCCGGGTCGGGCCGCGGCTCCCAGTGGTCTACGGTGCCGCCCCCGGCCACGCAGGCGTCGCGAACCTCCTCCAGGAACTCCGACGGCCCACGCTCGCTCGCTGCGTCGCGCCCCCACCAGTGCCCGGTGCACAGCAGAGCGAACGAGGCACGGGTGACGGCAACGTAGGCGAGGCGGCGCTCTTCCAGGCGGTGGCGTTCCTGCTCGGCCGCCTTGAAGTCGTCGATGCCCTTCTTGTCCACGGACAGCAGCTCGGGCAGGTTGAGGCGGTCCCCCCGCAGACGGTACGGCAGCAGGTGCTCGCCCTGGACCCACATGTCACTCGCCTTGAGCTTGGTGGGGAACAGCGGCGACCCAGACCCCTCGCTCATGCCGGGTACGACCACGACGGGCCACTGCAACCCCTTGGCGGCGTGCATGGTCATGAGCTTGACGCTGTCGCTGCTGCCGACCCGTTCGCCGGGTGCCAGGCCGCTCTCCTTCTCCGCGGCCGCGTTGAGGTAGCTCAGGAAGCTCCCGAGCGTGGGGGTGTCGCTGTTGCCGACGAACCGCACCGCGTGGTCGACGAACGCGTCGAGGTCGGCACGGGCGGAGAGCGGGTCCCGTCCGCTGCGGGAGGCGACCTCGATGTCCAGCCCGAGCACCCGCTCGACCTCGGTGACCAGGTCCGGCAGGGGTTGGCCGATCTGTTTGCGCAGGTGGCGCAGTTCCTCTGCCAGGCGGGTGATGCGGGAGTAGGCGGTCTCGGAGTAGTGCTCGGCCGGCCCGGGATCGTCCACGGCGTCGACGAGGCTGCCACTCTCCGAGGTCAGGTCCAGGACGGTACGCCGCAGCAGGTCGTCCTCTCCGGCGTCGTCCTCGGGGCCGTCGGTGGTCAGGTCGCGCCGGGTACTGCGCGCCAGATCGGCGGCACGGCGGCCGAGCGCGGCCAGATCGCCGGGGCCGATCCGCCNGCTCGTTGCCCGCGGAGGCGTCGTGCACCACGCGCAGGGTGGCGATGATGTCGCGGACCTCGGGCACGAGCATGAGCCCGCCCAGGCCGACGACCTCGACGGGGATCCCTCGTTCCTCCAGGGCCTCGCGCAGCACGGGGAACTGGGAACGCTTGCGGCACAGCACCGCGATGTCGCCGGGTCCGACCCGGCCGTCGGCCCCGGAACCCGATTCACCGTCGGGCCAGGGGATGCCGTCCGGGGCCGACCGGGGGCCACCGGGCTCACGCGGTCCGGCGCTCAGGTAGGCGTCGAGGCGGCGGGCGACCCACTCCGCCTCTTCGACCTGCCCTGAGAACAGAGCCGCGTGCGTGTGTCCGCGCCCGCGCCGCGCCGGCCCGGGGTGCAGCACCGGGACCTCGGCGGCCTGGTCGCGCAGTGGTTCCGAGATGCGCTCGGCGACCCGGAGCACGCGTTCGCCGTTGCGGAAGCTCGTGGCCAGGCGGCGCACCGACGCGGACCTGCCCGGAGCGGCGGGGAAGTCCTGCGGAAAGTTGGTGAGGTTGGCGGCCACCGCGCCCCGCCACCCGTAGATCGACTGGCAGGGGTCGCCGACGGCCGTGACCGCGTGCCCCTCACCGAACAGGGCGCGCAACAGCACCAACTGGGCGTGGCTGGTGTCCTGGTACTCGTCCAGGAGCACGACCTTGAACCGGCCGCGTTCGATGAGCCCGACCTCGGGGTGGTTCTGTGCGATGCGGGCGGCCAGCGCCATCTGGTCACCGAAGTCCATGACCTCGCGCGCGCGTTTGGCCTGTTCGTAACGTTCGACCAGCGGCAGGAGCTGTTCGCGCCGCTGCTGGGCCGTGAGCAGGTTGCGGGTGGCCGGGGCGGGTCTCTTCGGCAGGTTCTCGGCCTCGGTCCACAGCCACCGGCCGATGCCGCGCACCTGCTCGGTCCCTGTGAGATGGTCGGAGATCTGCCCGGCCAGCTCCAGCGTCCGGCGGGTGACGGTATCGGCGCCGACCGTGATGTGGTCCATCGGTCCGTCGTACTCGCCGACGATGCGCGACGCCAGCTGCCATGACTGCCCCTCGCTCAGCAACCGGGAGGTGGGCTCGACCGCCTCACGCAGAGCGTGGTCGGAGACGATGCGCCCGGCGTAGGCGTTGTAGGTCGAGACGGTGGGTTCGCCGTCGAGGAGTTCCTCGGGCAGCTGCTCGGTCTCGCGGAGCTGGTCGAGGCGTTTGCGCACCCGTTCGGCCAGCTCGGCGGTGGCCTTGCGGGTGAAGGTGAGGCCCAGCACGTGTTCGGGGCGCACGTACCCGTTGGCGACCAGCCACACCACGCGCGAGGCCATCGTCTCGCTCTTGCCGGAACCGGCACCGGCCACGACCACCCCGGGTTCCAGCGGGGCGGCAACGACCTCGGACTGTTCCGCGGTGGGTTCGGGCTGACCGAGCAGGCGGGCGAGTTCGGCGGGGGTGAAACGGGGGTGGCGGGGTTCAGACATGGCGTCCTTCGTCCTGGACCGGGCAGCAGGCGCGCACGGCACACGACCTGCATCCCTGGTTGACGGTGGCGGTGAAGCGCGAGCCGCCCATGCCGGAGGCGACCTCGTGCACGAGGGTCTCCGCCCACCGGGGGTCGGGGTCCTGCGCCAGGGGAGTCTGGGACTGCTCGCGGGCCTTCTTGATCTTCTCCCCGAGCTGCACGAGGGAGGCGCCGCCGGGTTCGGTCAGGCCGAGCCGTTCGAACGCACCCTGCAGCACCGCCATCTGGTAGACGCCGAGCTGGGGGTGGCGGCCCAGGTCGTCGGCCTTGCTCGCCCCGGTCTTGAGGTCCACGACGACGGCGCGGCCGTCGGCGTCGCGTTCGAGGCGGTCCACGCGCCCGGTGATCTCGACACCGCCCACCTCGACACGGAACCCCTGTTCGGTGACGACGAGCTCGCGGGGGTTGTCGGCCTCCCAGTCGAGGAGTTTGCGGACCATGGTGTCGGCGCGCTCACGCTGCTTCTCGGCCTGCCAGGGGCCGCCGAAGTCCAGGTCGGCCCAGATCTCGTCCATACGCCGCCCCACTTCGTCGGCGCTGCTGCCCTCGGCCACGAGCACGGCGACCGCGTGCACGACGGTGCCGAGCGCGGACGCGGAGTCACCGGAGGAGGCCCCGGCCGCGCGTTCCAGCAGCCAGCGCAGCTGGCAGTTGGTGAAGCTCTCCACCTGCGAGGGCGAGACACGGATGGTCTCCTCCTCCCCCGCGAGCGGACGGTCGTCGCTGAAGGGCACCAGCGCGTACCACTCGGAGGGGTCGGCACCGCGCACGCCTTCCTCGGCGAGGCGGGCCAGGTGGCCGGCGGCACCCTCGCGCAGCGGCCCGGGGGCGGCGGGGTCGGTGACCACCGAACGCAGGTCGGCCACGAGCGCGGGTAGCGACAGCCAGCGCATGCCGGTGCTGACCGGTTCCGGCTCCCCGGCGGCCATCTCGTGCAGGAACCGGGAGGGCCGCTGGTCGCTGTCCTCACCGCCGACCGCCGTGACCACGAGGGTGTGGCGGGGCCGGGTGAGGGCGACGTAGAACAGGCGGCGTTCCTCAACCAGCAGTTTGGAGGCCAGGGCAGCGCCGGAGGTGTCGGCGGAGTGCACGTCGGCGTCGACGAGCTCCTCCACGCCCAGCAGCGAACCGCGCAGGCGCAGGTCGGGCCAGTCGCCCTCCTGCACGCCGGCGACCACGACCAGGTCCCACTCCAGACCCTTGGACCGGTGGGCGGTGAGCACGCGCACGGCCTCTCCGTCGGGCGCGCGTTCGGCGAGGCTGTCGCCCGGGATCTCCTGGGCGGCGAGGTCCTCCAGGAATCCCTCGGGCGAGCCGGGCGGCAACCGGTCGCAGTAGCGGGCGGCGCTCTCGAACAGCGCGACGACGGAGTCCAGGTCGCGGTCGGCGGCCGCGCCCCGGCGCCCCCCGGCCAGGCTCGTACGCAGGAG
>NZ_ANBF01000096.1:10088-92396 GCF_000341025.1 Nocardiopsis salina YIM 90010
CCTGTTCGGCGTCGGCCCCCTCGGCGGCGAGCTCACGCACGGTGGCCAGCGCCGTGGCCACGCGTGTGGCGGGTGCGGCGACGTCGCGGTCGACGAGGGTGAGGTCGCGGGGGTCGAGCAGGGCGTCGACGAGCAGCTGCGCGGAGGGCCGGTACCCCTCGTCGGTCTCCTCGGACCGGGCGCGATCGAGGTCGAGGCGGCGCAGGGCACGCAGGAGCCGCCGCAGGCCCACGGTGTCGGCCTCCCCGAACGGGCTGGTGAGGAGCTCGCGTGCGGCGGTGTCGTCGAGCTCTCCGGGGGCGAGTCCGTACCGGATCAGCGCCAGCAGGGGACGCACGAGCGGTTCGTCGGCCACCGGGAGGTCGTCGGCCCCCACCACCACGGGCACGGAGGCGGCGGTCAGGGCACGGCGCAGCACGGGCGTCTGGCGCACCGACGACCGCACGATCACGGCCATGCGCGACCATGGGACCCCGTCCACGAGGTGTGCTCTCCGCAGGGTGTCGGCGATGACGGCGGCCTCCTGCGCGGCATTGTCGGCCTGCAGGAGCTTGACGGTCCCGTCCGCGGTGTCCTCTCCCGGAACCAGGTCGCGGTGCTCGTTGACCTGGCCCGGGGCACCGCCGGCCACCGCGGGCAGGCGTCGGGCGACCGCACGCGAGGCCGCGAGCAGGCCGACCCCGCTGCGGCGGCAGGTGCGCAGGGCCACGACGTCGGCGTCCTCTCCGCGCGCGGTCGGGAAACGCTGCGGGAACTCGAGGATGCCGCGTACCTCGGCGCCGCGGAACCCATAGATGGACTGGTCCGGGTCGCCGACCGCCACGAGGTCGCGCCCGTTGCCGGCCAAGGCGCGCAGCATCTGTTCCTGGGCGGGGTCGGTGTCCTGGTACTCGTCGACGAACACGACCTCGTGGGCGTTGCGTTCACGTTCGCGCACCTGGGGGTCGGACAGCATGTCGGCGGCCACACGAACGAGCTCGGCGTAGTTGAGAGTGGGAACGGGCGCGATGTCGAAACGGCCGGTGTAACGCTCCAGGAACCCGGCGGCCGAGCGCCAGTCGTCGCGGTCGCGTTCGGTGCCGAGCAGGTCGAGGGAGGCGGGGTCGAGGCCGCGTTCCTGGGCGCGCATGAGGAAGTCCCGCAGTTCCTCGGCGAACCCGCGGGTGTCCAGGGCCGGGCGCAGGCGTTCGGGCCAGCCGTCGGCGCCGTCCTCGAGTTCGCCGCGCAGGAGTTCACGCACCTCCATGAGCTGTTCGGGCCCCGACAGCAGTCGCGGCGGATGATCGCCCATGCGCTGGAACTCGCGCCGGATCAGCGCGTACGCATAGCTGTGGAAGGTCATGGCCAGGGGTTCGCGGGTGGTCCGGCGCAGGCGCCCCGTGATGCGTTCGCGCAGTTCCTGGGCGGCCTTGCGCCCGAAGGTGAGCACCAGCACGCGGGAGGGGTCGATGCCGCGGTGGTCGATGCGGTCGACCACGGCCTCGACGATGGTGGTGGTCTTGCCCGTGCCCGGCCCCGCGAGGACCAGCAGTGGCCCGCCCTTGTGCTCGACGACCCGGCGCTGGTTCTCGTCCAGCACGGGCGGCGGCTGCACCTGGTGGGCGCGCCGCACGAGACGGTAAGGGGAGGAGTTCACGCACCCAGTTCATCAAAGGGCAAAGACCGTCTCTGCCATGACCCGGGACGAGGGCCTGCTTGGCGAACACCGATTACCTGCTGCGCGACGCCCCAGCGGCACTCTCGCTGCGTTCCCATCAGTCGACGGCGCAGCCGCCGACTCCTTCTTCCGCCTTGCGACAGCACCACTGGCTACGGAAGGCGTCCACCAAACAGGCCCTGTCCGCGCCCCGGGCACCGTTCAGGGCTCCTGCGGGCCGGCCCAGCGTGCCCTGCGCATGTCCACGCGGTCGCTGCGCGGGCGCAGGGGTGTGGCCTCCGCCGCGTAGTGAGAGAGCGCACGCACCTCGTGCCCGGGGGGCGGTCGGCCGTCGGCCCGCACGACGCGCCACCACGGCACAGCGCCGCCCCAGCCGGCCATGACCGCACCGACCTGGCGGGGACCGCCGCGTTCGAGGTACTCGGCGATGTCGCCGTAGCTCATGACGTGTCCGGAGGGGATGCGGTCGACCAGGTCGAGGACGGCCTGGCTGTATTCGTCGGGTTCCACCACGGGGGTCAGCCTAGACACCGGGACAGCGGTGGGGCCGCCCCGGAAGGAGCGGCCCCGTGTGCATCGCGTGCTCAGGCCGACTGCGGCATGTGATTGCCCCAGGCCAGTTCCGGGTCGCGCTTGACGTTGGCGCGGGCCGCCACGAGGCCGATGACCCCGAGGATGGCGATGACCGCGCCCAGGACCCATGCCGTCGCGGCCGCCGCCGTCGATCCGGTGAACGCCAACAGCCAAGGCAGGAGGAAGGCCAGCACACCGGCGCCCGCCACAGCGGCCTCGCTGGAGACCGCGCCGGGGCGAGTGATGGAGATTGTGGAGGCCATGATCGTGATGAGGCCCAGCACCATCATGAACCCGCCGGGGAACCCCAACAGGTAGTGCCAGGTCCAGCTCAGGGCCAGGGCGAGCCCTGCGGCGATCGCCGCCCAGTTGTCCCAACGTCCCCTTCTACGCATCGCGCCACCTCCCAGCAGCGGGCCACGACCGGTCGGTCCGGTGGCCTTCGAGGTGATTCGTACCCTTCGGCACACCCCACAAGACGCGCAGCGGCGCCCGGACCTGGGCCCGGGCGCCGCTGTGTGTGCTGCCGTGTCGGCCGCGCAGCGCGGCCGGAGCGCCTAGTACGTGGGCAGGCTGGTGTCGACCTGGTTGGCCCAGGCCAGCACACCGCCGCCGACGTGCACGGCGTCGGAGAAGCCGGCGGCCTTGACCGCGGCCAGGGCCTCGGCCGAACGCACACCCGACTTGCAGTGCAGGACGAGGCGCTTGTCCTGCGGGAGCTGCCCCAGGGCCTTGCCGTTGAGGAAGTCCCCCTTGGGGATCAGCGTCGCACCGGGAATGTTGACGATCTCGTACTCGTGCGGCTCCCGCACGTCCACGAGGTAGATGTCGTCGGGCTTGTTGTCGAGGAGGTCCTTGAGCTCGGGCGCCGTGATGGTGGAGTCGGCGGCCGCCTCGCTCGCCTCGTCCGACACGGTGCCGCAGAAAGCCTCGTAGTCGATGAGCTCGGTGACCGGCTCCGTGTCGGGGTCCTTGCGGACCTTGACCTCGCGCCACGTCATCTCGAGGGCGTCGAAGATCAGCAGACGGCCGACCAGCGGCTCACCGATACCGGTGATGAGCTTGATGGCCTCGTTGACCATGACCGACCCGATGGAGGCGCAGAGCACCCCCAGGACGCCGCCTTCGGCGCAGGACGGGACCATGCCGGGCGGCGGGGGCTCGGGGTAGAGGTCGCGGTACTGGGGACCGTGCTCGTTCCAGAACACGCTGACCTGGCCGTCGAAACGGAAGATCGAGCCCCAGACGTAGGGGATGTTCAGGATGACGCAGGCGTCATTGACCAGGTACCGGGTCGCGAAGTTGTCGGTCCCGTCGAGCACGAGGTCGTAGCCGCGGAAGACCTCCAGGGCGTTGTCCGACTCCAGGCGGTCCTGGTGCAGGACGACCTCGACGTTGGGGTTGACGTCCTTGATGCTGTCGCGCGCGGACTCGGCCTTCGGGCGGTCCACGTCGCTCTGGCCGTGGATGACCTGGCGCTGCAGATTGGACTCGTCGACGACGTCGAAGTCGATGATCCCGAGGGTGCCCACGCCCGCGGCGGCGAGGTAGAGCAGGGCCGGGGAGCCCAGACCGCCCGCGCCGACGACCAGGACCTTGGCGTTCTTGAGGCGCTTCTGCCCGTCCATACCCACGTCGGGGATGATGAGGTGGCGCGAGTAGCGGCGCACCTCGTCCACGGTCAGCTCGGCGGCTGGTTCGACCAGCGGCGGCAGCGACACGGTGACTCCTCAAAGTCTGTTGGTAGCTTCACACCGCCCGAATCCGAGAGGGACCACCGGGCGAGGGGGCGGGTCGCGAAGCGTGCTTGCACTTATACCCAACCTAACGGGTGGGGTATTCCATTCCCACCTCGGGGAGGTGTGGGGCACGGCGCCCGCACGCAGGACCGTCCCACTCGATCACAACCACCGCCTCCCCGGACTTCATTCCGAGGTGTTGACCCCCGAGGCAGGCAGGGAAGAGTAGTGTCCGCGAGAGCCGCGACACTAGGGAGGACCTCGTGAGCACCCACGAAGAGCCGGGCAAGCAGCAGCGGGATTCCGGCGGGGACCCCGCCGAGGCCGTCCCCGAAGCCGACTCCGCAGAGCAGAGCGCCGACGCAGCCCACGAGAGTGAGAGCGAGGACTGGCAGCAGCGGGTCGCCGACTCCCCGTTCTCCGAGGGTTCGGAGGCCGACGTGGTCGACCAGTCCATCGACGCCGGTGAGGACGAGGACGAACACCGCTGAACCACCGGACGCCGCTGGGCACGGTGTGAGGTCACCCTCAGAGCCGGCCTGCGCACACCCCCGGCCGGATCGTGCACCGCCCGTGCACGCGCGTTTCCGGCCGGTTCCCCCGTGCGCCTACGTCGGACGTCCCTGCCGACACCGAACCTACGCAGGAGTAGGATGTGAGGAAACTGTGCGACGCGTCACCGAACCCGGGGGCGCCGGGCAGTACTAGCCACGCAGATGTTCGGTATGGCGTGCATCTGCCATGCCGAGTTCGGAGGGTGTGGGTGTGACAGCTCCTTCAGACGCCCGCTCCCGGGGCACCCGCTTGCCCCGGGTCAGGCGCCGACGCCAGCTCCTGGCCGCGGCACAGGAGGTCTTCGTCGCCCGCGGGTACCACGCCGCGGCCATGGACGAGATCGCCGACCGCGCCGGGGTCAGCAAACCAGTGCTCTACCAGCACTTCCCAGGAAAACTGGAGCTCTACCTGGCCCTGCTCGAAGAGCACTCCGAGGCCCTGGTCGAGAAGCAGCGGGAGGCCCTGGAGAACACCGACGACAACGCCCAGCGCGTCGCCGCGAGCTTCCGTGCCTACTTCGACTTCGTCGCGGGCGACGGTGAGGCCTTCCGTCTCGTCTTCGAGTCCGATCTGCGCAACCTGCCCGCCGTGCGTGAGAAGAGCGAGCAGACGATGCAGCGCTGCGCCGAGCTCATCGGCGAGGTGATCCGCCAGGACACCAGTATCTCCGACGAGGAGTCGCACCTACTGAGCATCGGGTTGGTCGGCATGGCCGAGACCAGCGCCCGGTACTGGCTCAACAACCACGGCGCCGTACCCAAGGACGCCGCCGAGCAGCTGGTGGCCCGCCTTGCCTGGCGCGGCATCAGTGGCTGGGGGCTGCAGCGCGGCGCGGACGAGATGACAGGCGAGAGCCACGAGGGCGACGGCTCCGCCGACCACTGAACGAACCCCCGGACGACGGCGGCCAGGGCCACAGAGGCCCGGCCGCCGTCGTCTTTTTCCCCGGGGCAACGGCGCTCCCCCGGTCCGCGCCACCGGATTCCACCCCCATTCCTACGAACGGTCAATACCCGCCCAAGAATGACCCAAGGAACAGAATTGCCCCCGCGCCGACTGCGCGCAGGGATTCAATTCCCCTTCGTCGGGTATCGCCGGAATGAGAAGTACAGACTTCTCCGCGACGTATCCGCCCCGGCCCGCAGAGCCTCGGCGGAACAAGCGAATCGGGGGTGAACACGTATGGACATGGGTCAGGGCCTGACGAGCGCCTGGGAGGCGTTCGCCTCTTTCGTACCGTTGCTCATCGGCTTCCTGGTCGTCCTGGCACTGGGCTGGCTGATCTCGTGGCTCGTGGGCAAGGCCGTCTCCAAGGGCCTGCACGGGGTCGGCCTGGACCGTGCCCTGCACCGCGGGGGTGTGGGCGAATACTTCGAGCGCAGCCGCTGGGGCGCCAGTGAGCTCTGCGGCAAGATCATCTACTACGTGGGACTGTTGTTCACGTTCTCGTTCGCGTTCAACGTCTTCGGGCCGAACCCGGTGAGTACTCTGCTCAACCAGGTCATCGCCTGGATCCCGCAGGGCATCGTCGCGCTGGTGATCGTGGTGGTGACCGCGATGATCGCCAAGGCGGTGCGCAACGTCGTCTCCGGCGCTCTCGGCGGCCTGTCCTACGGCCGGATCCTCGCCAACGTGGCGGCCGTGTTCGTGCTCGCTCTGGGTGTCATCGCCGCGCTGAACCAGGCCGGTGTGGCCGAGGCGGTGACCGTCCCGGTCCTGGTGGCCGTACTCGCCACGCTCGGCGGCATCCTCGTCGTCGGTGCCGGCGGGGGGGTCNCGATGCAGGAGCGCTGGGCGCGTTGGCTGGACGTGGCCGAACGCGAGACCAGCCGGATGAACGAGGACTCCAGTTACCAGGCGGGCAAGGAAGCCGCGATGAGCCGACCGGGTGCCGAGCGCACCGGAACGGAGGAGAGCCGCGAAGGGGCCTCGGCCTCCGGGCGCGGACCCGAGTCCACACCGTGATCGACCTCGAACGCGGCCGCCGCCACCAGGCGGTTGCACACGACGAGGGCGGAACCGCGACGGTTCCGCCCTCGTTCACGTCTGTGGCCCGCGCCGGAACCCCGCCATGCCGCCGTGTCTACAGGAACTCCGAATCGCGCAGCTCCAGTTTGGACAGCTGCTCGATCCTGCGGAAGACCAGCACCCCGATCGCGGCGATGGTCAGCAGCCCCAGCCAGAACACGATGCTCGCGGGCCCGCTGAAGACCATGGAGACCAGCGCGATGACGCCGATGAGCACAAAAAGCGCGAAGTCGATGCGGTCCTGTTGGATCAGGACGCCGACCGGTGGACGCGCCGCCCCATGCCGACCGCTCCTCATTCGCATTCCTTTCTCGCGGCCTCAGGGCCGCTCCGCCGTTCGGCGGTGCCCCGATCCTCGTTTCTCCCGGACCGGTAACACCGAGGGTCCCACGTTGCATTCCGCAGGGCCCGTACAGCGGGCAGGGTGGACCGGGCGACCGCCCGATTCTCAGCGTACGCGCGACACCGGTTTTTCGCCGGGGAACAGGAAAAGGACCGGCAGCATCCGGGGCCCAACGGCATCGGTGGGCGGGGTCGGCGTCGTGGCTCACACCGTCCTGCGGACGTCACGACCCTAGCGGACGAAACCGCGCTCCTTCGCCAGGCGGCAGATGGCGAGGACGCGCAGGGTCTCCCAGTCGTAGTCGGCGGTCTCGGAGTCCCAGCCGCGCTCGAGGCAGCCGTCGAGGAAGCCGTGGAGGTAGGTACCGAGTGTGCGGGCGTTGATCTCGCTGCCGGCATCGGCGATGCCGTCGCACACCTCCGCGGTGTGCTGGTCCAGCTCAGCGCACATCCAGGGTTCGATCGGACCGTCCAGCGGACCGATCCGGTGGAAGTCTCGGGTGAGCCCGGCCAGCGGGTGGCGCACGGAGGTGCCGATGGGCATAGGGGTACCTACTAGTGATTGGTCTGAGGACGACGAGCGACCCCTACTGTACGTGGGGCCATCACCCGAACGTTACGAAAGTGTGCGAAATTACCCGTACTTGACCAAGCAGACCCCAAGCCCCGGTCAACTCAGTCGCTCAGGCCCATGGTCTCGAGCCGGGCGACGTGCCTGTCGGCGATGGAACCGAACAGGCGGGTCACACCCGCGAGATCGCCGATGCCGGCGTCGTCGCCGCCCCCGTCCTCGGCCAGCAGCGCGGCCAGGCGCGGGCGGGCCACGGCGACCTGCTGCGCCTGGCTCAGTGCTTCCCCGACCAGGCGGCGGGCCCACAGGGACAGGCGTCCTGCGAGGGCCGGGTCCTCCGCCACGGCCGCGCGCACGGTCTCGGAGATGAACGCGCCCCGGCTGTCCTCGGCGAGCACGGTCTCGACCAGCACGCTGGTGTCGGGGTCGGCGAGCTCGGCGACCTTGCGATAGAAGTCACCCGCGATCCCGTCGCCGACGTAGGTCTTGACCAGGCTCTCCACCCAACTCTGCGGCTCGGTGCGCGCGTGCCAGGAGTCCAGGGGCTCAACGAAGGGTGCCATGGCCTCCTCGGGCTCGGCCCCGACTTCGACGAGCCGCTCGCGCAGGCGCTCGTAACGACGCTGTTCCTCGGCCGCGAGCGAGGCGAGGCGACCCTTGTCCTTCAGGGTCGGCGCCAGTGCCGCATCGTCGGTGAGGCGGAAGAACGAGCCGAGTTCGGCGTAGGCGAGCAGACCGAGCAGGTCGGTCACGGCGGGGTCGACGGAGGGGCCTGGGTTCATGCCGCTCAGAGTATCGCCCGCCCTCGCCGGGACGGTAGCGGGGACTAAACGGGCGGCGCGCACGGTTGCACCGCGTGGAAGCGGGTACGGTCCCTGCCGTCCACGGGCCGGTGAACCGGCATGTCGAACGGTGGGGTCTGCGGCTAGACTCTGCGTGATGACGAGCGTGTGCAGACGTCGCGGCCACCTGCTCCGCCGAAGTACGGCGGCGACCGGGCCTCGTTCACGGCGCCACGCGCGACCGACCCACGACGGCCCGCCACGATCCCGCCCACGCGGGGCCGGTCGACCCCGACCACACACGACAGACCTGCGGATGGTTCCGGATCCGCGGCCGGGCACCCCCGCGCCGGCCGGGACCAGGAGGCAGCGCCACCGTGTCCGTGCGACGTCACGACGTCGTGACACCGGTGAGCCGCGCCCTCGCTCCGGCAGCAGACCGAATGCGACCGCACGCCGCGGCCACGCCGACGTTGCGGCCCGCCAAGATGGAGGCATGAGCCCTGAGCAGTACAGACGAGACCAACGAACCCCGGACCACCTTCCGTGATCTGGGTGTGAACACCGACCTCGCCGACGCCCTCGAAGCAGAGGGGATCGTCGAGCCCTTCCCCATCCAGGAACAGGCCCTGCCGATCGCACTCTCCGGCAGTGACATCATCGGCCAGGCCCGCACGGGCACCGGTAAGACCCTCGCCTTCGGGCTCCCCCTGCTCCAGTCGGTGCAGAAGGACCCGGGCACGTCCAAGCGCCCGCACGCGCTGATCGTGGTCCCCACCCGCGAACTCGCCATCCAGGTCGCCGCCGACCTCACCACGGCCGGCAAGCGCAGCGGCAGCAGGATCCTCACCGTCTACGGGGGCCGGTCCTACGAACCGCAGATCAACGGCCTCAAGGAGGGCACCGACGTCGTCGTCGGCACCCCGGGCCGCCTCCTCGACCTGGAGAACCAGAAGCACCTGCGTCTGGACGCGGTCTCGGCCGTGGTCCTGGACGAGGCCGACAAGATGCTCGACCTGGGTTTCCTCCCCGACATCGAACGCATCCTGACCAAGATCCCCGAGAAGCGCCAGACGATGCTGTTCTCGGCCACGATGCCGAGCGAGATCGTCACCCTCTCCCGGAACTACCTCACGCGTCCCACGCACGTGCGTGTGGGTGACGACGACGAGATCGACGGCAGCTCGATGCCGGGCCGCATCACCCAGCACGCGTTCCGCACGCACCAGATGGACAAGCCGGAGATGCTCGCCCGTCTGCTGCAGGCCGAGGGCCACGACCAGAGCATGGTCTTCTGCCAGACCAAGCGCGCCTGCGACCGGGTGGCCGGCGACCTGAAGTCCCGCGGATTCGCGGCCGCGGCGGTCCACGGCGACCTGGGGCAGAGCCAGCGCGAGCGGGCCCTGCGTGCGTTCCGCAACGGCAAGATCAACATCCTGGTCGCCACCGACGTGGCCGCCCGGGGTCTGGACGTGGACGACGTCACGCACGTGGTCAACTACGAGACACCCGAGGACGAGAAGACCTACACGCACCGCATCGGCCGTACGGGCCGCGCCGGCCGCAACGGGACCGCCGTCACGTTCGTGGACTGGCAGGAGATGCCGCGCTGGAAGCTGATCAACGGCGCTCTCGACCTCGGCCAGGCCGAACCGGAGGAGACCTACTCCACCTCGAAGCACTTCTTCGAGGCGCTGCGCATCCCCGAGGGGACCAAGGGCCGTCTGGCGGCCGACAAGCGCGGTGACCACGCCGGTCTGGAGGCCGAGGAGGTCGAGGACATCGGCGACACCGGCCAGCGGTCCGAGCGCAAGGACCGCGGCAACGAGCGCGGCAACGAGCGCGGGGGCGGGAACCGCCGCCGCGGCGGCGGCCGCAACCGTTCGCGCNCGGCGGTGCGTCGGCCGAGGCCTCCACCGAGGCCAAGGGCGAGAGCCGCTCCGAACAGCCGGAGAAGGGCTCCTCCGACGAGGGGGGAGCGCGCCGCGTGCGCCGTCGCCGTCGGACCCGCGGTGGTGTGCGAGCCGCCCGCCGGGACCCCGAGAACACCTGATCAGGGCCGTGCCGCGCCCGCTCCGAGGCGGGCGCCACGGCCGACGCAGATGTGTCACCCGCGGCCACGGTCGCGGGTCCGTTCTCCTCCGGGGACCGTCCCTGCTCCCGCGGTGCCCGCACGTACGGAGCCACGGTCACGAGCTCGCCTTCCCCGTGCCCCCGATCGTCTAGGGTGTCCCGACGTGAGTACACCCCAGTTCCTGACCCTGCCCCCGGGCGTCTTCCCCGTGGAGCTGTCGCTGCCGCACGGCCCGGTGGCTGCCCTGCGTGCGCTTCCCACCTCGGGCAGCAGCCCCGAGCTGTACCCCGCCGTGCTCGTGCACGGTTACACGGGGAGCAAGGAGGACTTCATCGCGCTCCTCCAGAGCCTGGCTCAGGTCGGCCGGGAAGTGGTCGCGATCGACCTGCCCGGCACCTACCGTTCCCCCGGTTTCGAGACCCTCTCCCCCGCACCCGGGACCCCGCGCCCCGACTACCGGCTGCCGTCGCTCGGCATGGTGGTCGCGGAGGTCTGCGAGCTCGTCGGCGCCGGCCGTCCGGTGCACCTGGTCGGCCACTCGATGGGCGGGCTGATCGCGCGCGAGACAGTCCTGTCCCAGAGCACGGAGCTGCACACCCTGACGCTGCTGTGCTCGGGCCCGGGCGCGCTCACCGGGCAGGCCGCCGCCCAGGTCCGCATGCTCATCGCCGCGCTCTCGGCCGTGGACCCGACCCCGGACCGCATGCGCGAGCTGTGGGAGGAGCACGTGGCCGAGGGCGTACGTGCGCGGATCACCGATCCGGAGGTCCGCGAGTTCCTGCGCGACCGCACGCTCTCCAGCAGCCCCGAGGCACTGTTGCACACGGCTGAGGACCTGTTGGGCGCCGCCGACCGCACCGAGGAGTTGGCCGGCGCCGGGGTCCCGGTACTGGTGCTCTACGGCGAGAACGACGACGGTTGGACCACCGGGGCACAGGAGGAGATGGCCGACCGGTTGGGCGCCGAACGCATCGTCGTACCCGGCGCGGGCCACTCCCCCAACGTCGAGGCCCCGGAGACGACCTCCTCCGCCCTGACCACGTTCTGGAACGACCGCGAGTCCGTCGGGCAGCGATGACCCCACCGCACACGAACGGCGCCGTGCCCCGCCCGGGAACGGGCGGGGCACGGCGCCGATGTCTGTGCAGGGGCCCGAGAGTCAGACCCAGGAGTCGAAGTTGCGGCCCTCGGCGGCCGCGGTGGTCGCCGGACCGCTGTCGGGGAGAAGGCGCGTCTCGGGCGGGAGGGAGAGCAGCTTCTCGCCGATGGAGGCGAGCTGCGTGGTGTAGTCGAGGTAGGTGTCGCCGACCATGCCGGGCTCACCGGAGCGGACGGTGTCACCGCTGAGAACGACACCCTTCTGGCTGATGTAGTAGCCGACGGTGCCGGTGGAGGTTCCGGGCAGGGCGAGCACGTCGATGTGCAGGTCGCCCACGTCCAGAGAGCCCTGGCCCTCGACCTCGATCTCGGGGCGGTGCTCGGCACCGTGGTAGCGGCGCCAGACGCGCATCTCGCGGGGGTGGAGGGCGATGGGGGCTTCGGCCTCCTCCGCCACGGCGATGGCGGAGGCGATGTGCGGGGAGTAGCCGTTGGTGCAGGCCACGAGGTAGATCTCGCGCTCGCCGACGGCCTCGAGGATCGCTTCGGAGTCGTACGCGGGGTCGATGACGATCACACCGTCCTCGTCGGCCTCGACGATCCAGGTGTTGGCGACCATCTCGAACTTCTCACCGTCGAACTCGAAGGTGCCGGCGGTGCGCACGCGGGTGATGCCCTCGCTGTCGGGGCCGGTCACGCCGGTCTCCTCGCCCTCGTCGGCGAAGACGTCGGTGGAGGCGGACTCCTCCTCGGCGGATTCCCCGGAACCCTTCTCTTCCTCGGAGTCCTTGCCACCGTCGGAGTCCTTCTCTTCCTCGGAGTCCTCGGCGGCCTCGTCGTCGGTGGCGGTCTCCTTCTCGTCCTCGGCCTTGTCGGCGCCGACCTTGCCCTCGGGCCTCTCGCCGCGGTCCTCGGACTCTGCCTCCTCGGCCTCTTCGACCTCCTCGGCCGACCCCACCGCCTCCGCAGCGGAACCGGTGGCCTCCTGGCCGTCCTTCTTCTTCGACTTCCGCTTCCAGAACACGGCTCAGACCTCTCGCATCGTCCGGGTACGGGTTTTCACGCTGCGACCCATTGTGGCGCGCCCGCGCAGTGGTCCGTACCGTACCGAACCGTCCGGTGCGGACCGCTCACCCCCGGATGAGGGAGGCCCCGGTCGCGGGGGCGACGAGGCGGTCGAAGGCCTCCGGATCGGTGGTGCAGCGCCCGAGGCGGCGGCCGGTCAGGGCCCCGTGGTCATCGCTGGAACCGGTGACCACCACCCCGAGGTCGTCGGCGACCCCGCGCCAGTACCGGGCCTCACGGCGATTGTGCGAGGGGTGGTCGGCCTCGATCCCACCGAGCCCGGCCGTGGCCATGCGCTCGACCAGCTCCAGGGGTACGGCGCCGTTGAGAGCGCCCTCGGCGCGACCGGGGTGGGCCAGGGAGCAGACGCCGCCCGCGCCGCGCACGAGTTCGACCGCGCGCACCGGGTCGATGGCGTACCGAGAGGCGTAGGCGGGCCCGCCCGAGCCGATCCACCGGTCGAAGGCGTCCTGCACGTCCCGGGCCGCACCGGCCTCGACGACGGCGCGTGCAAGATGCGGGCGGCCGATGGTGTTGGCGTCGGCGTACTCGTCCTTGCCTGCCCCGGCGATCTCCAGGACCCGCTCCCATTCGACCTCGACCCCGTGTGCCTGCAGCTTCTCGACCATCTCGCGGGCGCGGGAGGCGCGGTCGGACCGCACTCTGCGCAGTTCGGCGAGAAGCCCGGGGTCACCGGGGTCGAAGAGGTAGGACACGAGGTGCACGCTCGACCCGGCGTGGGCGCACGACAGCTCCATGCCGGGGACGAGGGCCAGACCGGGAGGCAGGTGGTCGGCGGCCTCCTCGACCCCGCCGACGGTGTCGTGGTCGGTCAGGGCGAGCACGTCCAAGCCGGCGGCGACCGCGTGGTCGACGACCTGGGCGGGGGTGTCGGTCCCGTCGGAGACAGAGCTGTGGGAGTGCAGGTCGATACGTGTCACCGGGCGATTGTACGTAAGGGATGCTTCACGCCACGGGGCAGCAGGCCCTAATCCGTTTCCTCCCGCGCAGCGAGCTCTCCCATCAGAAAGGGGCTCAACGCACCGAACGGGGGCTCCAGTGATACACCCCCGTCGTTGATACCGCGCAGATCCCTGAGCGCGTGGATCTCGCCCATGAGCATGCCGGTGTCGGCGTCGGCGAAGACGATCCACAGCCAGTGGGCGAGCGCCTCACCGGTGTAGACGGCCCGACCGCGCCCCAGATCGAGGTTCCACAGGGCGATGTCGTGGCCGTCGAAGCGGAGTTTGTCGTCGGGGGCCCCGCCGTCGAAACCCTCACCCGGGTCCGGTCCGTCGAGCCCGGCGAGGCGGGCGCCCAGGCCCACCCCCGGGTCCTCGGCGACCACCGCACACTCCCCGACCCCTCCCAGGGGGCCGGGTCCGGAGAGCGCCACGGCGGTCGCGATCGCGCCCGAGCGCTCGTCCCCTGCCTCGGCGAACCCGGTGACCACCCACCCGGTCGGCAACGGCCACGGGATCCACAACGGGACACGGGCCTGCGGAAGAAGCGTCTCCAAGGAGGCGGCCCCGGGCGCCCGCACCGGCTGGAGCGGGGCAACGGGACCGTGTGCGTCGCACTGCCAGGCGCTGGTCCACAGCCCCGGGGGCCGGACCACGCGCCCGCATCTGGGACACGAGGGCTCGGACTTCATGCTGGTTGCGGTCTACCCGTGTGACCTGCGGCAAAAACGCGGGGGCGGGCCGCCCGTGCGGCCCGCCCCGGAAGTCCTGAACGCCATCCCCTAGGAGGACTGGCGCTTCTTGCTCGCGGCCATCCGACCACGCTCCTTGTGGTCCAGGACCACCTTGCGGATGCGCACGGCCTCGGGCGTGACCTCCACGCACTCGTCCTCGCGGCAGAACTCCAGCGCCTGCTCCAAGGAGAGGTGGCGCGGCGGCACCAGGCGCTCGAGTTCGTCGCCGGTGGCCGAGCGCACGTTGGTGAGCTTCTTCTCCTTGGTGATGTTGACGTCCATGTCGTCGGCACGGGAGTTCTCTCCGACGATCATGCCCTCGTAGACCTCGGTGCCCGGTTCCACGAACAGGACACCGCGCTCCTGGAGGCTGAACATCGCGTAGGTCATGGCCTGCCCGGAACGGTCGGCCACCAGGGCGCCGTTGGGCCGGGTACGCAGGTCGCCGAACCACGGCTCGAACTTCTCGAAGACGTGGTGGGCGATGCCGGTGCCACGGGTCTCGGTTAGGAACTCCGTGCGGAAACCGATGAGGCCGCGGGAGGGCACGAGCCAGTCCATCCGGATCCAGCCGGTGCCGTGGTTGACCATGTTCTCCATGCGGCCCTTGCGGACGCTGAGGAGCTGGGTGATGGCGCCGAGGTAGTCCTCAGGGGCGTCGACGGTCAGGCGCTCGACCGGCTCGTGCACCTTGCCGTCGATGGTGCGGCTGACCACCTGCGGCTTGCCGACGGTGATCTCGTACCCCTCGCGGCGCATCTGCTCGACCAGGATCGCCAGGGCCAGCTCACCGCGGCCCTGCACCTCCCAGGTGTCGGGGCGCTCGGTGGGCAGCACGCGCAGCGACACGTTGCCGACGAGCTCCTTGTCGAGGCGGTCCTTGACCAGGCGCGCGGTGACCTTGGCGCCCTTGACCTTGCCGACCAGCGGCGAGGTGTTGGTACCGATCGTCATCGAGATGGCCGGCTCGTCGACCTGGATGAGCGGGAGCGGGCGCGGATCGTTCACGTCGGCGAGAGTCTCACCGATCATGATGTCGCTGATGCCGGCGATCGCGATGATGTCGCCGGCCCCGGCCTTCTCGGCGGACTTGCGCTCGAGGCCGTCGGTCTTGAGCAGCTCGGTGATCTTGACCTGCTGGGTGGAGCCGTCGGTGCGGATCCACGCCACCTGCTGGCCCTTGTGGATCTCGCCCTGCTTGATGCGGCACAGCGCCAGGCGGCCCAGGAACGGCGACGCGTCCAGGTTGGTCACGTGCGCCTGCAGGGGCGAGTCGGGCACGTACTCGGGTGCGGGGATGGTGTCCAGCAGCGTGCTGAAGAAGGGCACCAGGTTGTCGTTGTCGGGCACCGCACCGTTGTCGGGGCGCTCCAGAGAGGCCTTGCCGTCACGGGCGCACGCGTAGACGATCGGGAATTCGATCTGCGACTCGTCGGCGTCCAGGTCCATGAACAGCTCGTAGGTGTCGTCCACGACCTCGGCGATCCGGCTGTCGGGCCGGTCCACCTTGTTGATCACGAGGATGACGGGGAGCTTGGCCGCGAGCGCCTTGCGAAGGACGAAACGGGTCTGGGGCAGCGGGCCCTCACTGGCGTCGACCAGCAGGACGACCCCGTCGACCATCGACAGGCCGCGCTCGACCTCGCCGCCGAAGTCGGCGTGGCCGGGGGTGTCGATGATGTTGATGACCACGTCCTCGCCCTCGGGCGTGGTGTAGTGCACCGCGGTGTTCTTCGCGAGAATGGTGATGCCCTTCTCGCGCTCGAGGTCGTCGGAGTCCATGACGCGGACGTCGACGTCCTCGTTCTCGCGGAAGACACCGGACTGCCAGAGCATGGCGTCAACGAGGGTCGTCTTGCCGTGGTCCACGTGGGCCACGATGGCCACGTTGCGGATGTCTTTCCGGCGGGCGGTGCCCTCGACGGGCGTAGCGCTGGACATGGGTAAGTCTCGATCTCCTGATACTGGGTAGAGACCGCAGAATGCCACGGCCCACTCGCCAGTTTATGTGGTGGATGGTGTCTGGTCGGGTGCCTGTGCTGCGCCTCACTCCGACCGTTCGGCCGGTGGCGCCAGGCGCTCCAGGGGGCGGGGGACGCCCTCGACCACGACGGGAGTCTCTTGCACAGTCCTCCAGCCTAGGGCCTCTTCAGCGGGCACCGCCCACACCGTGGCCCGCCACCGCCCCGACGGGCGACCGGGCCCACGCAGCAGCGCGGACCTGAGGGCCCGCGCCCCGCTCAGGCGGGTCCGTCTGCGGCCGTGCGGAGCCGATGGGCCAGAGCTGTGTGGCGCCGCCCGGAGGAGGCGTTGCGTACCGCCTGGGCCAGCGCCCGACGCGAGCCCACCAGCACCACGAGCCGCTTGGCGCGGGTGATGGCGGTGTACAGCAGGTTGCGCTGCAGCATCAGCCACGCGCTGGTGGTCACGGGCACGACCACGGCCGGGTACTCGCTGCCCTGGGAGCGGTGCACGGTGACGGCGTAGGCGTGGGCGAGCTCGTCGAGTTCGGCGAAGTCGTAGCCGATCTCCTCGTCCTCATCGGTGCGCACGGTGAGCTCCTGCGCCACCGCGTCTACCCCGGTGACCACCCCGAGTGTCCCGTTGAAGACCCCGTTACGGCCCTTGTCATAGTTGTTGCGGATCTGCGTGACCTTGTCGCCGGCCCGGAAGATGCGACCGCCGACCCGGCGTTCCGGCACGTGGTCGGCGGCCGGGGTGAGCACCTCCTGCAGCGCGGTGTTGAGGTTTCCCGCCCCGGCGGGTCCGCCCTTCATCGGTGCCAGGACCTGTACGTCGCGCCGCGGGTCGAGGCCGAACCGGCGGGGGATGCGCCGGGCGACCACGTCCACCGTGAGCTCGGCGGCCTCGGCAGGGTCGTCGCTGGGGAACAGGAAGAAGTCGTCCAGGCCCTGCAGCACGGGCGGTTCACCGGCGTTGACGCGGTGGGCGTTGGTCACCACCCCCGATTCCTGGGCCTGTCGGAAGACGTGGGTCAGCCGCACGCTGGGGACCCCGGTCCCGTGGTCGAGCAGGTCGCGCAGCACCTGCCCGGCCCCGACGGACGGGAGCTGGTCGACATCGCCCACCAGCACGAGGTGGGCGCCGGGTGGGACCGCTTTGACCAGCTTGTTGGCCAGCACCAGGTCGAGCATGGAGGCCTCGTCCACCACGAGCAGGTCGCAGTCGAGGGGGTGGTCGCGATCGTGGGCGGCCTCCCCGCCGGGGCGCAGTTCCAGGAGCCGGTGGACCGTGGAGGCCTCGACCCCGGTGAGCTCGGTCAGGCGTTTGGCGGCCCTCCCGGTGGGCGCCGCGAGCACGACCTTGTGGCGTTTGGCCAGGGCGGTGGTCACGATCGAGGAGACGGTGAAGGACTTGCCGACACCCGGCCCGCCGGTGAGCACGCAGACCCGCTCGGTCAGGGCCAGGCGCACCGCACGCTGCTGCTCCTCGGCCAGATCGGTGCCGGTGCGTGTGCGCAGCCAGTCGAGCACCACCTCCCAGTCCACCCCTGCGAAGGCGGCCATGCGGTCGACCGGGGCACGGAGCAGCCCGCGCAGCCCGCCGACCAGCCCCAGCTCCGCCCGGTGGAACGGCAGCAGATACAGGGCCCGCACGGGCATCCCGTCGGGTCCCGGGACCGTCTCCGTGGCGATGCCCTCGGTCTCCACGAGCTCACCGATGCAGTCGATGACCAGCGACGAGTCGACCGACAGGATCTTCACGGCCTGCGCGATGAGTTGTTCCTCCGGCAAGTAACAGTGGCCGTCGCCGGTGGACTCGGACAGTGTGAACTGGATCCCCGCCATGACCCGTTGGGGGCTGTCGTGCGGGATGCCGACCGCCTGCGCGATGGTGTCGGCGGTCTTGAACCCGATGCCCCAGACGTCGGTGGCGAGCCTGTAGGGCTCCTTCTGAACCACGTCGATCGAGGTGTCGCCGTACTTCTTGTAGATGCGCACGGCCAGAGAGGTACTGACCTCCACCCCCTGCAGGAAGACCATGACCTCCTTGATGGCCTTCTGCTCCTCCCAGGCGTCGGCGATCGCGGCGGTGCGTTTGGGCCCCAGCCCAGGGACCTCGATGAGCCGGTCGGGTTCTTCCTCGACGACCTCGAGCGCGTCGGTACCGAAATGCTCAACAATGCGTTCGGCCATCTTCGGCCCGATGCCCTTGATCAGGCCGGAACCGAGGTAGCGCCGGATCCCCTGCACGGTGGCGGGCAGCACGGTGGTGTAGTCGTCGACGTGGAACTGGCGCCCGTACTGGGGATGGGAGCCCCACCGTCCCCTCATGCGCAGGGACTCCCCCGGCTGCACTCCCATGAGGGAGCCGACGACAGTGAGCAGGTCGCCACCGCGTCCGGTGTCGACCCGGGCCACGGTGAAGCCGTTCTCCTCGTTGGCGTAGGTGACACGTTCGAGCACGCCCTGGACGACGGCCCCGCGGGGTCCCTGTTCCGACACCCGTCCCTCCTTCGCCGTCCCTGGCGCCCGTCGTGCACCGACGATACGACAAGGAGCGGTCCCGGCGTACCGGCCCGTGGAGCCGGCGCCCGACGCGCAGCGGCGCTGTGACAGCGTGGTGGCGGGTATCCCTTCCCCGTCCCTGGAGAGAACCGGGAGAGTACTGATGAGAGTTCGCGGTGTGCGCAGACTCAGCCGCCTGGAGGCGGAGGATCCCGGGGAGGTCGGCGGCCACACTGTGCGGGGCCGGGTCGGCTCGGGAGGGATGGGCGTGGTCTACGCGGTCGATTCCCCCGGCGGCCAGGAGTACCTCGCCGTGAAGGTCGTTCACGCCGAGCACGCCGCGGATCCCCGGTTCAGGGAACGCTTCGCGCACGAGGCCCGCCTGCTCTCCAAGGTCAACAGCGCCTCGGTGTCCCGGTTCGTACAGGCCGACGTCGGGGCCGAGCAACCGTGGATGGTGACCGAGTACGTCCCCGGACCACCGCTGCGCCACCACGTGGAACGCTTCGGGCGCATACGCGGTGGGATGCTTCTGGGGCTGGCGGTGGGCACGGCCGAGGCGCTGCGCGACGTGCACGCGGCGGGGGTGGTCCACCGCGACCTCAAACCCGGGAACGTGGTGCTGTCGGCGGCCGGCCCGAAGATCCTCGACCTCGGGATCGCCCACGACGTCGAGGAACCCGATCCAACCAAGTGGTTGCGGTTGCGCAGGATGCGCCGGGCCTATCGCGAACGCGGGCTTCCGTCACCCCGGTCCCTCGCCGACGAGCGCACCGCCGAGCACCACGACCGGCGCGGCACTCCAGGATGGATCAGTCCGGAACAGTACCGCGACGAGCCCACCACGCAAGCCTCCGACGTGTTCCTGTGGGGCGCACTGCTGGCCTTCGCCGCGGCCGCGCACGACCCCTTCGGCCGGGCCCCGGCCGGGGAGATGGCACGTCGCGTCGTGCACGAGGAACCGGATCTGGAATATCTGCCGCCGGGGCTCGAACGCCTGGTGCGCGCGGCCATGGCCAAGGATCCGGCCGCGCGCCCGGACTCCGTGGAGCTGTTGCGCGCGGCTCTGGCTCTGGAGGGCCCCCAGGGCGGTGTGCGTCCACCGCAGGAAGGCGTATTCGCGGACGGCCTCGGCCCGGCCGCAGTTCGCGGGGTCCTGGAGCGCCACTGGACCCGCGCGGACGTGCGGGTTCCGCGACCGCCCCGCTTGCCGCGGCGCCGGGCCCGGAGCGCGGCTCAGAGCAGCCCGTAGTGTGCGCGGCTCTCCTTGGAGATCATGAAGACCAGCATCGTGATGGTGAAGCCCAGCGGGATCAGAATCGTGAAGTCACCGGCGAACAGGGCGAACACGAGGATCGCGGCGGCCAGGCCCTGGAACAGCACGACGCCCCAGAAGACCCCGACGGTGCGGTTCCGGATCCGGCTCGCCAGGAGCACGGACAGCGCACCGTAGACGCCGGTGACGGCGAGCAGGTTGGCCATGAGGGAACGCATGTATCCGACGTCGATGTCGACCTCGACGCCCTGCTCGGCCATGAGGCGCTCCTGCTCGGCGAAGCTCTCGCGCATCTCCTGCTCGGGTGCGCCCAGCGACAGCAGCACCATGAGGGCGATGCCGATGCCGCAGGCGCCCCCGATGAACATGAGCGTGCGCACGATCATGACCTTCTTCGGGGTGGGCGCGTCGGGCCGCATGGCGTCCAGGTGCGCTTCCAGCCCGGAGAAATCTCCCTGTGGCGGAATGTCGCCCCCGCCTCGGGCCCCGTCGTGGTCGTTCGGATCGTGGCCAGAGGGAAACACGGGTCCTCCGAGGGAGTTCGGCGCGAGCTTTCGCTTCCATGGTAGGCGTGCGGCGTGCCGTCGGACAGCGAGGAAGGTCCCTCGGGGTGATGTCGAAAACCGGCGCGGCAACCGCAGGTTCTGCAAATCGTAACCGCGGGGGCCGTGCTTCCCCGGGCTCCGCGTCTTAGGGTGAACCCCTCCCCCGCCCCCACACGCCCCAGAGGAGTCACACGGATGTCCAGATTCGTGCGCGCGTCCGGCGCGCTGCTGTTGAGCGGTGCCCTGGTGGTGCCGTCGGCGCAGGCCGCATCAGCCGAGCCGGGACAGGCCCCGGCCGGGGAAGCGGACTTCACCCTCACCCTCCTGCACGGCAACGACCCCGAGTCCCAGCTCCTGCACGCGTCCGGGGAAGAGGACTTCGGCGGTGCCGCCCGGTACACGACCCTGCTCGACGAGCTCCGCACGGCCGAAGCCGCCGGGGACGAAGCGCTCGGGGACGAGGCCGACCACCGCGGTGCGGTCGCGGTGAACGCCGGCGACATGTACCTGCCGGGGCCGGAGTTCGCGGCCTCGCAGGAGGAGGGCGCACCCTTCTACGACGCGCTCGCCGCCGGGTACGCCGAGTACGACGCGGTCTCGATGGGCAACCACGAGTTCGATTTCGGCCCCGAGGTGTACGCCGAGTTCATCGGCGAGCTTCCGGAGGACACCCCGGTGGTGGCCGCCAACGTCGACGTCTCCGGTGAGCCGGATCTGGCCGCGCTCGAGGAGGACGGCCGCATCGCCCCGAGCACGGTGCTCGACGTCGAGGGGGAGCCGGTCGGTGTCGTCGGAGCCCTCTACCCGGACCTCGAGGCGATCTCCAGCCCGCGCGACGTGGTCGTGGACGAGGTCGCCGAGCCTGTCCAGGCCGAAGTGGACCGCCTCGCGGAGGACGGTGTCGACAAGATCATCACCGTCTCCCACCTGCAGGACATCACCAACGAGGAAGCGGTCGCCGCCGAACTGAGCGGTGTCGACGCCATGGTCGCCGGCGGCGGCCACGAGGTCATGGCCGGGGAGGACGACGCCCTCGTACCGGGCGACGAGATCACCGAGCACCCCGGTTCCGGTGAGCCGCTCTCCTACCCGCTGATCGCCCAGGACGCCGACGGCGCGGACGTACCGATCGTCACGGCGGGCGAGGACTACAAGTACGTGGGCCGCCTGGTCGCCAACTTCGACGCCGACGGGAACCTGGTCTCGATCTCCGACCGTTCCGGCCCCGTCGTGGTCGACGACTCCGTGGAGCCCGACCCGCGGGTGCAGGAGGAGGTCACCGACCCGGTCGCCGACCACGTGGCCGAGCTCGCCGAGACCGAGGTGGCCCAGAGCGAGGTCGACCTCGACGGGCGCCAGGATCCGGGTGTGCGGACTCAGGAGACCAACCTGGGCAATCTGCTCGCCGATTCCCTGCTGGAGACCGGGCAGGAGAACGCCGAGGAGTACCAGGTCCCCGAGCCGCAGATCGGGATCCAGAACGGCGGCGGGATCCGCNAGCGCGCTGGACACCTACTCCGTGGCCGCGTTCGCCAACCAGGTCGCGGTGGTCCCCGAGGTGCCGCGTGACCAGGTCAAGGAGCTGCTGGAGCACGGGGTGTCCGCCCTGCCCAACGCCGACGGTGCGTTCATGCAGGTCGGCGGCGTCAACTTCGCCTACGACCCGGACGGTACGGCCCAGGAGGTCGACGAGGACGGCGAGGTCCTGACCGAGGGCACACGCGTGCGCAGCGCGGTCCTGCACGACGGCACCGTGATCGTCGAGGACGGCGAGGTCGCGGACGGCGATCCGGTCTCCGTGGCCACCAACGACTTCTCCGCGGGCGGCGGCGACTCCTACCCGTTCCGCGGCGCCGACTTCACCGTGGTGGGCTCGACCTACCAGGCCGCACTCGAGGCCCGGCTGACCGGGTCCCTCGAGGGTGTGGTCCCGGAGGCCGACTACCCCGAGGGCGGTTCCGGCCGCATCGTCGAGGGCGACGAGGCGACCGAGCCCGAGGACGGCGGCCGACCCGTCGTCTGAGACCGCGTGCGCGCGGTGTTGACGACACGAGCGGGGCCCGCCCCGCCGCCCGGGTTCTGGCGGTGGGGCGGGCCCCGCCTTCTCCGGGCGCCCTGCCCGGTACCGTCCTCTCGGGTCAGGGGCAGCCGGTGGCCTCGGTGGCGTCGTCGGCCATGGTGTCCCGCTGGCCCTGGTCGGTGTTGTTCTCCTCGAACCAGACCAGCACCACGTGGCAGGCGTCGGTGACGTCGATCGCGTCGCCCTCGTCGAGGTTGTCCTCCATGTTCTGGCTCACGGAATCAGCCACGATGGCGTTGTCGAAGGCGATGACACGCACGAGGTCGGTGTCCATGGCGCTGGAGCAGCTGAAGAGGTCACCCAGGGGGTCGTCCTCGTCCTCCCCCTCCTCGCACACGTCCTCGGTGGTGTCGAAGCGCTGATCGATGTCGTGGTCCTGACGCAGCTCGTTGACGACCTCCTCGGCAGTGAGCAGGTCCTCGGGCTCCTCCGTGGGTGAGGGCTCCTCGGTCGGGGAGGGCTCCTCGGTGGGTGTGGGCGTCGGGGACGGCCTCGTGGTGGGGGTGTCCTCGTCGGTCGGAGACTCCGAGTGCTCCTCGGTGGGTTCTTCGGTCTCCTCGTCCTCGGCGATCGCAGTGGTGGCCGCGTTGCCCGCGAGCAGGGTGCCGCCGACAACGGTCGCCCCGGCGAGCACGGCGATCACGGTGAGGACCGCGAGCATGCCCGCGCCGTAGCGTCCCGGACCGCCAGAACCGCCAGAACCGCCAGAACCGCCGGGGCCGTACGGGCCGACCGGCCCACCGGGTCCGCCGGGTCCGCCGGGTCCGTACGGGGGCGGACCTTGCGGTCCCTGCGGACCATAGGGGCCCTGGGGCGGCACCCCCGCTCCACCTCCGGGCTGGGGCGGGCCCTGGGGTGCCGCGTACCCGGCTCCCCCGCCCGGCTGCTGCGGATGCCCCTGGGGCGCGTACGGGGAGGGGGCGCCCGGACCTTCAGGGGTCCCGTGGGCGTAGGGGTCGTGTCCGCCCCCGTCCGGGCCGGGCATGTGGTGGGGGTTCACTGGGCAGGCTCCTCGTGGTGCGTTCAGGCAGGGACGGCGCCGGGTCAGGACGATCCGGTGGGGGTTCCGCCCCTGACGCCGACCCCCAGTTTCCCAGTTTCGCCAACAAAGTGCAAAGAAAAGGCACATACCGGCCAATTGCACCTTTCGCCAGGTATGTGATTAGCGCATTTCCGGCCATCCTTGGGACATCCGGCGCGCATAATAGGGAAATGCGCCACCCCAGATCTACGATCGGCAGCATGACCTGCGTTTTGCTGGCCGAAGACGATGTCTCGATCTCCGAACCCCTCGCGCGCGCGCTCCGCCGCGAGGGCTATACGGTGGACGTGACCGTCAACGGCATTGAGACACTCGACCGTGCCCGTGCGGGAGACATCGACCTCATGGTGCTGGATCTCGGGCTGCCCGAAATGGACGGCCTGGAAGTGGCACGGCGGCTACGCGCCGAAGGCCACGGAACGCCGATCCTCATCCTGACCGCCCGCGCCGACGAGGTCGACACCGTCGTCGGCCTCGACGCCGGCGCAGACGACTACGTCACCAAGCCGTTCCGGCTGGCCGAGCTCCTGGCACGTGTCAGGGCCCTGTTGCGCCGGGGCGGGGCCGAGGTACCGGTCGTGCACGGGGTGCGGATCGACAACGACTCGCGCCGCGCGTGGATGGGCGACCGCGAACTCCAGCTGACCACGAAGGAGTTCGACCTGCTACGCGTGCTCGTACGCGATGCCGGAAAGGTGGTCACCCGGGAACAGATCATGCGGGAGGTGTGGGACACCAACTGGTGGGGCTCGACCAAGACCCTGGACATGCACATCTCCTGGCTGCGGCGCAAGCTCGGGGACGATGCGAACCAGCCGTCGTACATCACGACCGTTCGCGGGGTCGGCTTCCGGTTCGAGCGAGACTGACACGATCTTCCGGATGCGACGCGCTCGGCGCCGGTCGACCGCTTCCGGGGTCGGACGGACATGAGGTGACATGCGCAGGCGGATGGTTTTCTCCACCCTGGTGGTGACCGTCATCGCCGTCATGCTGCTCGGGCTGCCCCTGGGCGCGCTGACCTATCAGCTCATCCACGAGGAGGCCGCCCGCCAGCTGCAGGGCGAGGCGGAGTTGATCGGTGCCGAGAGCGACACGATGCTCGAGTTCCAGGACGAGATCGACACGGCCAGGTTCGACCAGGACTACCCGCGGCGGTACATCCGCGTGACCCCCGCGGCCGGCTCGGAACCCGTGACGGCCGGGGATCCCGCCCTGGATCCCGAGGCGCCCGAGTCCCCGAACACCCTGTTGGGGACGACCACGACGGGGCGTGACACCCATGTCGAGGTCTGGGCCGCCTCCGACGACTACCAGAGCAGCGTGATCCGCGCCTGGTTGGGCATCGCCTCCCTGTCACTACTGGCGATCGGCGTCGCCGTGGGGCTCTCGATGTTCCAGGCCAGGCGCCTCACCCTGCCGCTGATGGACCTGGCCGCCACGGCAGAACGACTCGGCTCCGGTGTGGCCACCCCGTGGGGCCACCGTTACGGGATTCCCGAGGCCGACCGCGTTGCAGAGGTGCTGGACCGCAGCGCCGAACGCATCGCCGGCCTCATCGCCACCGAGCGCCACTTCGCCACCGACGCCTCTCACCAGCTGCGCACACCGCTCACCGCACTGACCATGCGCCTCGAGGAGATCATCCAGGTCGCGGACGACCCCCAGCTCGTGCGGGAGGAGGGCGAGGCCGCCCTCGCCCAGACCGAACGCCTCGTGGAGACCGTCGAGAGCCTCCTGGGCCGAGCACGCAAGAGCCAGAACCCCGAGGTCGAACCGGTCGAGCTCGACCCGGTCCTCAACAACCTCCAGGCCGAGTGGGCCCCCGTCTTCCAGCAGGAACGCCGCCGCCTGCTCGTGGTGGGCGACTCCGGGCTGACCGCGATGACGGTACCGGCCGACCTCGCTCAGATCCTCGCGACGCTCGTCGAGAACGCCTACAAACACGGTGCCGGAACGGTCACGCTCCGGCGCATCGACACCGGTCACTCCGTGCGTATCGAAGTCAGCGACGAGGGCGAGGGCGTACCCGACCACCTGTCCGGCCGGATCTTCGACCGCGAGGTCAGCGGCGGCGACGGGACCGGGCTGGGTCTGGCGCTGGCCCGGCACATCGCCGAGTCCGAGGGCGCGCGCATCGAGCTCGTTCAGACCCACCCGGCCACGTTCGCGCTGTTCCTGCCCGCCGGGGCCGGGGGCCTGTCGAAGATGACCGGCCCCGTCTGACCCCTCCCCCGGTCAGGGCGAGGGGGTAGCGGCCGCGGCCGGTGCCTCCGTCCCGTCGGGGCGTTTTCCGCTCACCACCAGGTCGGTCCAGAGCGAGCGCACCCGCCCCAGTCCGTAGGAGCCCACGATCTGTGCCCGGGCCCGCTCCGCGGTCTCCCTGAACCGGCCGTCGGCCACCACGGCGTGGATCTCCTCGGCCATGGCGACCGGGTCCTCATGGATCCACTCGGTGTCGTAGATGGTGTCGGCTCCGGGCCAGGGCAGAACGGCCGGCACACCCCCGGAGGTCGCACACTCGGCCGGGGCCAGGTGGAAGGACTCGTCGTCGCTGGTGGAGAGCGTGAACCCGATGCGGCGCAACCAGGTGGCCACGTCGGGCCCGAACGGGTCGAAGACCACGGCCCCGGCCAGGGCCTCGTCACGCTGGATACGGCGGTAGGCCTGCTCGAAGAAGGCGCGCTCCTCGGGCCGGTTCCACACCCACCAGTAGTCCCAGGGGTGCTTGGTCTTGATGGAGAGGGTGAAGCGCGGCTCGAGTCGGCGCAGTTCGGCGAGTACGTCCAGGGCACGGTCCAGGCGCTTGCGCGAGGGGGCGATCCCGATCATGCCGAGGGAGTACTCGGTCCCGGCGAGCTTGGGCCGGGAGAGCTGGCGGTCGTCGACCCAGTTCGGCAGGACCACGACCTTGTCGGCGGGCCACCCTGTGAGCTCCCTGGTCAGAGAGGCGTAGTGGGGGCTCACACAGACGACGGCGTCCACCTTGTCGATGTCGAGCTTGCGGGGCCACTCCGCGTAGAGCTCGAACCGGTGCAGGCGCACGATGAGGCGTTGGCCGGGGCGTTTCCACCTGGAGTAGAAGAGGGCGTTGGGGCCGCACCACTCGCAGATGACCACGTCGGCCCAGGCGGCGAGCTCCCGTGACCGGTACTGGTCGTGCGTGCGCAGGCCCTCCCACTCGTCGATACGCACGTCCAGCCCGGGCAGGGAGTCCAGGTACTCGGCGAGCCTGGTGAAGAACTTCATGTCGTGCCCGGCGATGACGACCTTGAGCGGGCGCCCCGGGTCGGTACCGGCCGGTGCGGGCGGGAGCGCCTCGGCGAGCAGGCCGCGCAGCCGTTCCGCGGCCCGGTCCAGGGTGTGCTCGGCCGCCGCGGAACGGCACCGCTCGGCCGCGTCTGCGTAGACGGCACGGTCGGTGTGGGCGCGGGCGACCACGTCGGCGACCGAGTCCAGGTCCTCCCCGGCGAAGAGGGGGTAGTCGGCGCCCAGGAGGTTCTCGTGCATCGGGGTCCGGTTGAGCACGACCGGGAGGCCGAGGGCACCCAGCTCGAGGACCTTCGTGGACAGTTCGAGGCTGGCGTCCATCGACGGGTCGCGCCAGGAGAGCCCGAACCCGCACTCGGCCGACTGGGCCAGGGCCTCGGCCCGCGACATGCCGCCGCGCCAGTCCACACCCGGGGTGGTCTCGAGGGCGCGGCGCATGCGCTTGGCCCACTCGGCCGGTTCGGAGTGGATCTTGTCGCCGATCATGACGACCTCGGAGTCCACGCCCCGGCGGGAGAGCGCCTCGGGCAGCTCGGTCATCTCCAGGGTGTTCCACAGGGGAGCGAACTTGCCGGTGTAGGCCAGGCGGGCGCTGGCGTGCACCTCGCCGTCGGCCCTGACGCCCTCGGGCACCACGACCACCGGGGGGAAGAGTTCGGCGCGCCCGCAGACGGCGGGCACGTTCGACTCCAGGAACGCCCGCATCTCCTCGGTCTGGCAGAGCAGGAACCGGGAGGCCACGGCGATCTCGGTGAGCTCGGTGGTGGCGGTCGCTCCCAGTTCTCCGACGCTGTGGGGGAAGTCGGTGAGGTAGGTCCACAGCCGCCCGGACAGGGACTCCTCCTGCGCGGCCAGGCCGGCGAGGCGGCGGCCGCGCACCACGACCAGGTCGAAGGGGGTACGGGCATGCCGGTCGCACATCAGGCCCACGGCCTGCTCCGGGGTGAGCCCGCGTGGGCCGAGGTCGCCGAGCAGCTTGTCCTCGTAGGGGCGCACGAGGCGCACACCGGGGGTACGGGTCAGCGGTTCGGTGAGCCGGTCGGTGCGCACGGGCGCCTTGAGCAGCACGGTGACCTCGCAGCCCGCGGCGGCCAGGGCCTGCGCCATCGACTGGGCCCAGATCGCGGAACCGTCGATGATGTTGAGGTCCACGTCCCCGTACAGGAGCGCGCGCGGAGGAGGAGTACTCACGATCTTCCCTTCGGATGCTTTCGGGTTGCCCTGGGGGCGGCCGGCGTTACCGCCGGTCAACCGACGGCGCCCGCGTCTGCGGAGGTGTGGGTGGTGCCGTCGGCGTCGGAGGAGCGGCCGGGGCCGTTCTCCGGTCCCAGGGCGAGCAGGCGGCTGCCTCGCCGGTACCACTGTCCCGGGGGCCAACCCTGTCGCAGCAGGGACTCGCGGGCCAGTTCCGGTCTGATCTCGCTGACGAACACGTACTGTCCGTCCTCGGTCCGGGGCCGGTCGAAGAAACCGCGGTCGCCGGTGTCCTCGGGGTCGGCGCTCCGGGGCCTGGCACCGACGGCGTCGGCACCGGAGCACTCGGCAGCGCACACGAGGTCGGCGAGGCGGTGCTCGCCCAGGGGCCCGGTCCAGGGGTGGGCCCACCGGGCGGTGGCCCGGGCGGCCAACACCGCCCAGCGTTCGACGGCGAACCCGTCACCGCGGGCGGCGGTGCGGGTGAGTTCCTCGGGGGTGTCGGGGGCGGTGAAGCGTGCGGTGCGCACCGTCAGGCCCTCCGCACGCAGGCGCCGGACCCCGGCAAGTCGGGCCGCCGCTCCCGGGACGACGACCTCGGCCGGGCGCAGTCGCGACCGGAGCACGTCGTCGGCGAGCTGATCGGCCTCGGCCTCGCCTGCGGGGTCGGCCAGGACCGCCACCGCACGCCCGCGCAGGGGCAGTTCGGTTCCGGGGGTTCCGGGCGGGAACTCCAGTCCGCCCAGGACCTCGGCCAGGCGCACTGGCGTGGCCTCGCCGAGGAAGACACCGCGCAGCATCTCGCGCTGTTCGGCAGCAGTGGGTGCGTCGGCACGCAGGCGCGGAACGGACACCGCGAGGTCCTCCTCCCCGGCCAGGGCAGCCGCGGCGGAGTGTGTGACGGTGCGGGCACCGCAGGCACGCGCCCGGCGGTGCAGGGGGCCGCTCGCGGGGCCGCTGCCCGGGAGGACCGCGACGTTGGCGGCACGCAGGGCTTCAGCGAGGTCCGGGGCGTCGGCATCGACCACGCGCACACCCAGGTCGGCCAGGACATCGGGAATGCGGTCGGATGTGTCGGCCCGCACGAAGACCGCCTCCGCCCCGGACGCGAGGTCGGCTGCCACAGGGTTGAACAGGTGGAGGGGCACCCCGGCGTCACCCTGGTGGATGCGGTTGAATCCGAGCTCGCGCAGAGCGGGCGGGGTGGGTCCGTCCTCCAGGAGCACCGCGGGGATGCCGCGTGAGACCGCCGACTCCAGTACCCAACCGAGGGCGCGGGTCCGGTCGGCCACAGCGGGGTCACCGACGTGGGCCCATGGCGACCCCGGCGCGGCGGCCGAGGAAGAGACGAGGACGAGGTCGACGTCGACGCCGTCCATGACGATCTGGGCGTCGTGGGGGCGAAGGGGTACCGAGCGCAGGTACGGGTCGATCGCCTGCTGGATCCCGGTTCCCACGACCGTGGCCGCGACCAGGTGTTCCTCGCCCTGGCCCACGATCCCGCTGAGGAGGCGGGCCTCCTGGCGGTCGGCGTCGAAGGAGCGTACGGGTTCCACACGCCGGCGCTGGGAGTGGGTGGTGGTGCCGCTGCGCCGCCAGAGCCGGTAGAGGTCGCGCGGGAGGCGGACCAGTGAACGGCCCGGGCGTTTGGCGGCGTTGGTCAGGGCCCGGCCGACCTGGAGCGACGTCGAACCCTCGAGGGAGGCCAGGCGCACCTGTGCCTCCTGGAGCTGGGCCTCGCGTTCGGCCAGGGCCTGTCGGAGCTGTTCGGTCTGGCTCTGTTCACGCCGTTTCACGGTCTGCCACCTTGTGTTCTGGTCGGGTCGGCATCAGCGGGGACGGCCGGTGGGACCGGCGCGCCCCCGGCCGGGAGCGGATGCCCAGCCTCAGGCGGGCCCGGGCTCCCGTGGGACGCCCGCACTCGACGGTTGGTGTGCCTGGCAAGGGGAGATCACCTCGACCGGTGTTCGGTGTAGGGGGAGGGTACGGGGCAGGGGCTTCATCGGACCCACCCCGACAGCACTGCGGCGATGCGTTCGCCGGAACGGCCGTCCCACAAGGGCGGGACGTCGTCGCCACTGCGGCTCTCGGGTCGGCCGTCCAGGACCTTGGTGAGCGCTTGGACGAGGTCGTCCTCGGTGACGAGCTGGTTGGTTCCGTGTGTGATGGTCACCGGACGTTCGGTGTTGGGACGAAGAGTCAGACAGGGCACGCCGAGGATGGTCGTCTCCTCCTGCACACCCCCGGAGTCGGTGATCACGGCCGACGCCCCGCGCGTGAGCGCCACGAAGTCGAGGTAACCGAGGGGGTCGAGCAGGTGGACGCCGGGGTGGTCCCCGAGGCCGGCCCGGTCGAAGGCGGCCTTGCCGCGCGGGTGGACGGGCATGACCACGGGGATCTGATCGGCGATGGCGTGCAGGCGGCCGGTGAGGCGGGCGACGTTGTCGGCGTCGTCCACGTTGGCGGGCCTGTGCAGGGTCGCGGCGACGTAGCTCTCGGGCAGACCGAACCGGGTGCGCAGGGCATCGGCGTCGAACCGGTCCAAGTTCCGGAGCAGGGTGTCGATCATGGGGTTGCCGACCAGGTGCACCCGGTCGGTGGAGACCCCTTCGTCGGCGAGGTGCCCGATCGCCTCGGGGCTGGTGGCGAAGCACAGATCGCTGAGCTGGTCGGTGACCCGGCGGTTGATCTCCTCCGGCATGGAGTTGTCGAAGGAGCGCAGGCCCGCCTCCACATGTGCGACGGGAACACCGAGCTTGGCAGCGACCAGTGCGGCGGCCACCGTGGAGTTCACGTCGCCGTAGACCACGACCGAACCGGGCTCGCGGCGGGTGAACTCCTCCTCCAGGCCGACCATGAGCGCGGCGGTCTGGGAAGCGTGCGAACCCGACCCCACGCCGAGGTCGACATCGGGTGTGGGAAGACCGAGGTCGCGGAAGAACACCGCCGACATCCTGTCGTCGTAGTGCTGTCCGGTGTGGACGACGGATTGGTGTGCCCCGCGCTCGCGGAGTGCGGAGACGACCGGTGCGGCCTTGACGAAGTTGGGCCGCGCGCCGACGACGTGCACGATGCCGGTGTCCCTGGTCCCTAGGGGAGCGCTCGCTGCCACGACTGTGTCTCCTTCTGCTGTGGCGCGGCCGTCACGGTACGGCGCCGCGGTCGGTCCGCGAGGGTCGGACCGGGGCCTTGCCCCAGCCGTCCCCCGCGCGTCGCCGTGGCGTCACCGCTCGGCCACGTCCGCGTGGTTGTGTTTCTGACCGTGCACGAGAACCGAACTCACCAAGCCCACGTACCGCACGTGCGCGCCCGTTGGCCGCGCGCTCTGACGTTCACGGCCTCCCTGGCCTGGCGGCACCTGCGTGCCGAACCTGCCCGTCTGCCGTTGCTGGCGCTGCGGTTGGCCCCCGGCCCGCCCCGGCGGGCGGTGCGCTCGGTCGCGTCCCGGCTCGGCGGTCTGCCCCTGGCCTACGCTCTGTGGGACCAGGGCCGGCGTGAGGATGCCCGCGAGGCTGTGCTCACCGAGGCCGACGGCGCCGGGGACCGCGCGGTCGGCCGCCTGGTGACGGCCTGTCTGGCCGCGGGTGACACCGCCACCGCCCGTGAGCTGGTGGAGCGGCTGCCCCGGGGTGCGACCAGGGACACGGTCGAGCACAGGACGGCGCTGGCCACCGGCCGGGCCGTATCCGCTTCGTCCGTAACGCCTGATCATCACGGGATCACGGTAACGCGCGGTGACCGAACAGGGCCCGACGACACGGTGAACGCTCGGCGACCGCCCGACGCCCCTGGGGAACTGCGTGTCCTGCACTTGGTCACCAACGCGTTGCCGCACACGAACGCGGGCTACACACAGCGCACGCACCGCATCGCGGCCGCCCAGCGCGAGCTCGGCATCGACGCCCATGTACTCACGCGGGCGGGGTACCCGCTGACCAAGGGGGTGCCCGATCCGCGCCCCCTGGTGGCGGTGGACGGTGTCCCATACCACCGGATGATCCCGTGGACGGCTCCGGCCGACGCGGACGCGGAGTTCGAGGCGGGGCTGCGTATGGGATCCGACCTGGTGGAAGCGTTGCGGCCGGACGTGCTGCACGCGGCGAGCAACCACCACAACGCCAGGCTGGCCCTGGCCCTGGGCCGGCGCTTCGGGATCCCGGTGGTCTACGAGGTGCGGGGTTTCCTGGAGGAATCCTGGCTCTCGCGCGATCCCGAACGCAGTACGCGGGACGCCTTCTACCGGTCCGAGCGGGCCGCCGAGACGGCGTGCATGCTCGCGGCAGACCTGGTGGTGACGCTGGGCGGTGTGATGCGGGCCGACATCGTGGACCGCGGTGTCGACCCGGACCGTCTGCTGGTGGTGCCCAACGCGGTGGACCCCTCGTTCCTGGAGCCCCTCCCCCCGGCGTCCGCCGTGCGAGAGCAGCTCGGCATCGGCGCCGATGCCTTCGTGTCCGGTACGACGACGAGCTGTTTCGGTTACGAGGGCCTGGACACCTTGTTGGAGGCCGTCGCGCTGATGCGGGATCGCGGCGAGGACGCACACGCCCTGGTGGTCGGCGACGGTCCCGAACTCCCGGCGCTGCGTTCCCGCGCCGAGGCCCTGGGGCTTTCCGGTTCCGCCCACTTCCCCGGCCGGGTGCCCGTGGCGCAGGTTCGCGACCACCACGCGGCCATGGACGTCTTCGCGGTCCCGCGTCGGGACGAACGGGTGTGTCGTGTGGTCACTCCGCTCAAGCCGGTAGAAGCTATGGCAGGGGGGGTGGCCCNCCAGTGATCTGCCTGCGTTGCGAGAGATTGTGGAACCAGGGGTGACCGGCGAGTTAATTCCGGCAGGACAATCGGTATGTCTAGCCGATGCGCTCTCAAAACTCTCTTATAGTCACAAAACGCGCACCTCTTACGGATGCGCAGGTCGAAGCGTCGTCGAAGAAGAACGAACCTGGGCCGGAGCCGCATACCGCTACGACGCGGCGTACAGAGGTCTCATCCGAAAATTGTCCGGACCAGGCCACATCCCGTAATACCGGCAAACGGACGCCTAGACTCGGACGGCCGCCGCCGAAATAGCAGACCTCACGTACGTACGCCCGTTCTCGAAACGAATGCGAGTGTGACAGCGAAGTGGATGCCGCATCCTCCAACCGAGCAACCGTCGAGCGGCCCGGGACACCGGCGAGCGACCTCGTCGTCCTGGGCCTGGGCTACGTGGGGCTGCCCCTGGCAGCCGAGGCAGCCGCAGCGGGTCTGCGGGTCGTGGGGCTGGACGTCAGCCCGCGGGTCGTCGAAGGCCTGAACGAGGGCGGATCACACATCGACGACCTCTCCCCGGACGACATCACCGCGATGCTCGACCAGGGTTTCAGCGCCACCACCGACCCGGCCTGCCTGGCGTCGGCGCGCACCGTCGTCATCTGCGTCCCCACACCCTTGTCGCCCGAGGGCGGCCCGGACCTGGGCGCGGTCACGTCCGCGGCCAGGTCCATCGCGGCGAACCTGACCCCGGGCACGCTGGTGATCCTGGAGTCGACGACCTACCCCGGCACCACCGAGGAGGTCGTCCGGCCGATCCTGGAGGAGTCCGGCCTGGTCGCCGGCTCCGACTTCCACCTGGCGTTCTCGCCCGAGCGCATCGACCCGGGCAACGCGGCCTTCGGCGTGGCCAACACCCCGAAGGTCGTGGGCGGCATGACCCCGACCTGCGGGGAGCGCGCAGCGGAGTTCTACGGGACCTTCGTCAACAGCGTGGTCCGTGCGAGCGGCACCCGTGAGGCGGAGATGGCCAAGCTGCTGGAGAACACCTACCGGCACGTGAACATCGCACTGGTCAACGAGATGGCGGTGTTCTGCCAGGAGCTCGGCATCGACCTGTGGGACTCCATCTCGGCCGCCGCCACCAAGCCGTTCGGGTTCCAGGCCTTCTACCCGGGCCCGGGTGTGGGCGGGCACTGCATCCCGATCGACCCGAACTACCTGTCGTACAAGGTCAAGACGCTGGGCTACCCGTTCCGGTTCGTGGAGCTGGCGCAGGAGATCAACGGCCGTATGCCCTCCTACGTCACCCAGCGTGCCCAGGAACTCCTCAACGACAGCGGCCTGGCCCTGTCGCGCTCCAAGGTGCTGATCCTGGGCGTGACCTACAAGGCCGACATCGCCGACCAGCGCGAGTCGCCGGCCCGTCCCGTGGCGCGCAAGCTCGCCGCCAAGGGCGCCACACTCACCTATCACGACCCGCACGTGGAGTCGTGGACGGTCGACGGAGCCGAGATCCCGCGCTCGACCGACCTGGACCGCGCCCTGGCCGACGCCGACCTGACCGTGCTGCTGACCGACCACACCGACTACGAGCCCAAGCGGCTGTCCGAATACGCACGGCTGCTGTTGGACACCCGCGGGGTGCTGCGCCGTACCCCGCCCGAGACCGAGGCCGACGTGCCGCCGCAGGTCCGTCGGCACGTCGATCGCGAGGGCCTGCAGGTGCTCTGAAACCCGGTCCCACGGGTCCTGAACAGGGCCCACACCACCGACGGCACGTCGGGGACGGACGGCGTCCCCCGGCGTGCCGTTCGCTGTTCACCTGCCTCTGCCACAAGGTTCACCGGATGCCCCCTTGCCGTCCATCGGGCTTTTCTCGCGACGTTTCCGCAGGTGAATACCGTGTCGAAAAGCTGGTCGCGCCACCGAAGAGCAGATCATCGGTTGAGGCGGCCCTTTATACAGGCGACACAGGTAGGTGATCTCCATGCACGTGCTCGTGGCCACGGTCGTGCACCACCCCGAGGACGCGCGCATTCTGCACCGCCAGATCAGGGCACTGCTCGACGCGGGGCACTCCGTCACCTACGTGGCTCCGTTCCGCGAGTGCGGGGTCACGCCGTGGGACTCAGTGCGGTCGATCGATGTACCCCGGGCAGCGGGCCGGGAACGCATGGCGTCCCTGCGGGCGGCACGACAGGTCCTGGCCGAACACGCTCCCGGGGCCGACCTGCTGCTCTTCCACGACCCCGAACTCATGCTCGCGCTGCCGGAGAACCGCCCGCTGACCGTGTGGGACGTGCACGAGGACACTCCGTCGGCGCTGCTCACCAAACCCTGGGTTCCCGGACCGCTGCGCAGGCCCCTCGGCGGCGTGGTGCGGATGTTCGAGCGCCGCGCCGAGCGCCACATGCGGCTGCTCCTGGCCGAGGAAGGCTATCGGAACCGGTTCCGCCTCGACCACCCGGTCGTGCCCAACACGACCGACGTGCCCGAACAGCCGGCGCGTGAGCCCGGTGACGACCGGGTCGTCTACCTGGGACACGTCTCGGTGGCCAGGGGGGCACACGAACTGGTGGAACTGGGCCGGTTCCTGCAGCCCTACGGCATCCGGCTGGAGGTGATCGGCGGCGCGGACCCGAGCGTGCGCCCCCTGCTGCGCGAGGCCTCCCAGGACGGAGCCCTGCACTGGTACGGCTACGTCCCCAACGACCGGGCGCTGCGGATGTGCGCGGGCGCCCTGGCCGGGGTGAGCCTGCTGCACGACGAACCGAACTACCGCCACTCCATGCCGACCAAGATCGTCGAGTACATGGCGCACGGGCTCCCGGTCGTCACGACGGCGGGCCCGGTGGCCACGTCCCTGGTGAACGGTCGCCCGGAAGGACCTGCCGGGTCGGTCGTGCCGTTCGGCGACGCGTTCGCTGCCTCGCAGGCGATCCTGCGCCTGCGCAGGGAACCGCGGCTGCGCGCCGAGTACGCACGCACGGGGCATCGGATCGCCCAGACCTCCTTCCACTGGCCGGTTCAGGCGCGCAGCTTCGTCAAGCGGCTGGAGAGCTGGGTGGACGAGGCGACCGGGCCGGTGGTGCACGTGCCGCGCCCTCGCAGGCGCGCACGTCGCGCACCCGCCGGCCCGGCCCTGGCGAGTGAGTGAGATCACATCGCGCGGCCGCTGAAATATCTTCCTGGGAAATCAGGTTGGGGTCACGTGACAGCCCCGGGCCCCGCGCCCGGAACCCCACACGACACCGAGGTTTCCCCATGTACGACGCCCTGGCCCTCGACAAGAACGCCCAGGACCTGCTGTTCCGCGAGGCCCGCACCGCCAACAGCTTCACCGACGAGCCGGTGACCGACGAGCAGCTGCGTGCGATCTACGATCTTGTCAAGTACGGCCCGACGTCGATGAACAACCAGCCGCTGCGCGTGACCGCCGTGCGTTCGAAGGAAGCCCGGGAGCGCCTGATCCCGCACATGGCCGGCAACAACGCCCCCAAGACCTCCACCGCGCCGCTGACCCTGATCCTGTCGGCCGACAGTTCCTTCCACGAGCACTTCCCGACGACGTTCCCGGTCGCCCCCGACGCCCGTGAGAACTTCTCGGGCATGCCGGTCGAGGCCCGCGAGAACGTCGCTCACGAGAACACCATGCTCCAGATCGGCTACCTCATCATGGGTGTGCGCGCCGCGGGGCTCGCCGCCGGACCGATGAGCGGTTTCGACGCCGAGGGTGTGCGCAAGGAGTTCTTCGGCGAGGACTCCGCCCTCAAGCCGGCCGTGGTCATGAACATCGGCAAGCCCGGCCCGGACGCCTGGTTCGACCGCCTGCCGCGCCTTGGGCACGAGCAGGTCGTCACCGAGCTCTGATCTGCCGCGCCGCGCCGCACGTGGGGGCCGCTCCCGTCTGTCCGGGAGCGGCCCCGCGTGCGTGCACGGGCCGCAGCCGCCCGCTCCGGCCCGGTCCGGAAACGGCCGGACGGCACCCTCGCGCCCCACGCACACCACCAACGTGTCGTCCCCGAGGGGCGCACACGGAAGCGTCCGGTGGAGCAGACGGTCCCCTCGGAGCCGGTAGCGGCAGCGGGCTCTGTGCGGGCGGTGTACGTGTTCGCCGCGCCCCGGGCGCGGCATCGGGCGTTCCGTTATGGTCTTGGAGAAACCCGGCGACCGGCCGGAGCGCGGGATCGGCGCACAGCCGTGATGGGTGAGAGTGGAAAGTGAGTTCTGAGTCGCAGGAGCAGACGCAACAGACAGCTCGGGCCGCCTCGGCGGTGACCGAGGTCATCGAGGTGCTCTGGGGCCGTGGCCGCGAGGCCGCCGCCTCCCCGGTGTCCCCCTCCCAATTGAAGGTCCTGTTCGTCCTGGAGGACGAGGACGGCGTCAACCTGCGCACCGTCACAGAACGACTTGGGTCGACCCCTCCTTCCGTCAGCAGGCTCTGCGACCGCCTCGAAGCGGTCGGCTTCGTCAGCCGTACGGCCAGCCCGAGCAGCCNGCTCCTTCCTCAACGACCTGCGTGGCCGGCGGGAGAAGGAGCTCCACACGGTGATCGCCCGCATGCCCCCGAAAAAGCGCACGATGCTGCTGGAGGGCCTCACGGCCTTCCGGGAGGTGGCCGCACAGACCGAGGACTCGGGGGTTCGGGACCCCCGGACCGCATGACAGGGGAGACTGCCAGGTACCTCCGCAGCGCATGGCGAAGGCACCGGGGTGTTCGGCCTGCCCCTCGGTCCGAACCGCTCCACCCGAGGAATCCATGCGAAGCAGCCGAAATATTGTCAACGCGCAATAGACTTCGGCGGTCCCTCCCTGGTGGCACGGAGAGGTCGATTCCTGCCCGGACCTGCCCCCCCCGCACACACGAACGGAGGGTCCGCACACCCAGGTGCACGGACCCTCCGCAGGTTCGTGGACGCGCCTGCGCCGGTCAGATGACCGGGGGCCGCCCTGCGCGTGTCATCCGCCAGACCGTGCGCCACCCGATCGGTGTGCGCGCACCGGCGTCCTCCCGCCAGCCCTCACGGAACCCCTGGAACCAGGAACGCAGCGCGTCGCGATCACGCTCGCGCAGCAGCGTCAGCCCCATCCAGGTCCCCAGGTACGGCAGCACCAGCAGCCAGGGCAGGTTCCGGCGGGCCAACCACACCCGGTTCCGGGCGTTGAGGCGGTAGAAATCGGCATGACGTGTCGGGGCGACCGCCGGGTGGTACATGACCGCGTCCGCGTCGTACTCGATCCGGTAGCCGGCGTCGATGATGCGCCAGGCCAGATCGGTCTCCTCGTGTGCGTAGAAGAAGTCGCCCGGGAGACCGCCACCCGCCTCGAAGGCCGTCCGCCGGATCGCACTCGCGCCGCCCAGGAACGTGGTGACCTCGCTGGACTCGCGCGGGTTGCCCACCCGCAACCGCGGCACATGGCGCCGCTGGTCGGGGCCGCCGTCGGGGTCGGCGATCCGGAAGGAGATCGCACCCAGCGACGGGTCGGAGGCGAACCGTTCCCGTACGTGGCGGGCCAGGTCGGTGGAGCGGTACCAGCCGTCGTCGTCCAGGAACAGCACGATGTCGCCCTCTGCGGCGCGCACACCCTCGTTGCGCCCGGCCGGGATACCGACGTTCTCGGGCAGCGGGACGGTGCGCACACCCTCGGGCAGCTCGGGCAGCTCGGCGCCGTTGCTGACCACCACGACCTCGACGTCGGCGCCCTCCTGTTCGAACACGCTGGTGATCGCACGGCGCAGTTCGGCCGGGCGGGTCCCCATCGTGAGCAGGACACAGGACAGTGTGGGCGCGGACACCTCGGCGCGGCTCCGTTCGGCGGCGGTGGGCTGGGAGTCCTCCGCCTCGGACGCATCGGAACCCGATGCGGGCGGAATGACAGGAGTAGCCATGGGTTCGACCGATCAGTGGACGGCGTGCGACAGGCAGGTGAAGTACCAGCAACGGTCGCAGAAGCAGACTAACGAAAGCATAAAAGGGGGGTGTAGGGGGCTGTGAACCGGGTAACGCTCACAGCCCCCTCTGTGACGGTAACGTCACTACCGCGTTATTCCAGGCGGCGCGAGGCGACCACGCTGACGAAGTGTGCCGCGCTCATGAGCACACCCACGAAAGCGCAGACCGCGACGAGGATCCGGGTGGCGGTCAGATCGCCCAGGAAGGCGTCGACGACCGCGGCCACGACGACGAGCAGGGAGAGCTCCACCGCCTGGATCACCCGGTGCACCTTGAGCATCGAGGCCAGCCGGCGGGCCAGGCTCAGTCCGGAGGACCGCGGGCTCATCGCGGCGTCGCTGACCTCCTCCGGCAGGCCCGCCTTGGCGCGGGCGACCACGACGTTGTCGGTCTCGGCCTTGATGAGCGCCACGCCCAGGGCGGCGGCCATACCCAGGATCACCCAGCCGCCGGCCTCGAACTCACCCTGAGCACGGATGCCCAAGCCGATGAGCAGGGCGATCTCGGACACGTAGTGCCCGATGCGGTCCAGGTAGATCCCGGCGACGCTGGTGCGTCCGGTGTAGCGGGCGACCTCGCCGTCCGAGCAGTCCAGGAGCAGGTACACCTGGACCATCACGGCCGCCAGGATCGCCGACCACAGGCCGCCGAAGGCCACCACGACACCGGCCAGGACACCGAAGGCCATCATCAGGTAGGTGATGGGGTTCGGGGGGACCCCGAGACGGACGAACACGGTGCTCACGTACGGGGAGAGGTCCCGCATGTAGAACCGGCCTGCCCAGTGCTCCTCGTTGGTGCGCTCCTTGATCCCCTCGGGCTGGCCGCCCGAGCGGACCTCAGCGACCGACGGCTTCGACATACTCTGCGACACTCCGCCCGATCTCGTCCTCGGAGAGGTTCAGGTGTTCCAGGATCGTGAACCGGCCGGGACGGGTGTCCGGTGCGAGGACCACCGCCTTGGCGAACTCCTCCGCGGACAGGCCCACGTCCGAGGGGACGATGGGCAGGTCGTGGCGGAGCAGGCAGTCACGGATCTCGTGCATACGCGCCTCGGACCAGTCGAGGTGGCGCACACGCAGGAAGGACGCGTACAGCGCGCCCAGGCCGGCGAGCTCGCCGTGGTTGCTGGTGCCCGGGTAGAGCTGCGTGACGGCGTGCAGGATCTCGTGGCAGGCGCCACTGGCAGGACGGCTGGAGCCGGCCACCGACATCGCCATTCCGGACAGCACCAGACCCTCGGCGAGCACGGTCAGCAGCGAGTCGGACTCCACCGAGTCGGGCCGGTGCAGGATCGCCTCGGCCGCCACACGCGCGAAGGTCACGGCCATACCGTCGACCGGCTCGCCGTTGACCCGCCCGGCCAGCTCCCAGTCCTCGATCGCCGAGATGTTGCTGACCACGTCGCCGATGCCCGAGCGCACGAGGTGGGAGGGTGCCGCCTGCACGTAGTCGAGGTCGATGACCAGGGCGATGGGCATGGTGACGCCGATCGACGGCTTGCCGCCCTCGTGCTCGAGGGAGCTCACCGGGGAGGCGATGCCGTCGTGGGCCAGGTTGGTGGCCACGGCCACCATCGGGATACCCGCCATGGTCGCGGCGAACTTGGTCACATCGATGGTCTTGCCGCCGCCGATGCCGGCCACGGCCTCGTAGGCGCCCGAGCGCAGCTTCTTGCCGAGCTCGGTGGCGGCGTCCACGGTGCCTTCGCTGACCTGGAAGACCTCGCACTGGGGCAGGTCGACGTCGCGTTCGATGCGCTCACCCTGGCCGGGGCCCACGACGAGGGCGATGCGGCCCTCGGTGGCGATGCGCCGGTCGGCCAGGACGTCGCCGAGCGCGGCGATGGCCCCGCGACGCACGTCGATGGCCAGGGGCGACTGCAGCATTCGGGCTAGTAGCGGCACGCGATCTCCCTCGCCTCGGCCAGGTCGTCGTGGTCGTCGACCTCGACCCACTCGACGTCTCCGATGGGCGCGATGGAGACCTTCTCCCCGCGGTTGACGAGCTCCTGGAAGCCGTCCTCGTAGTACAGCTGCGGGTCGCGCTCCCAGGTCGCCTTGAGTGCGTCCGCGAGGCGGGCATCCAGGGACCCCTCGAGGAGGGTGGCGCCGATGTACTCGCCCGCGGCGATGCCCGGGTCCATGAGCTTGGTGATGTTCTTCAGGTGCCCGGAGCCGTCCAGGGTCACCTTCATCTCCTCGTCGGCGAGCTTCTTGACGTCGTCGACCGCCAGGAGCAGTTCCGAGCCGCGGGAGCCCAGCAGCGCCTCCTCGACGCTCACCGGGTGCACGGTGTCCCCGTTGACGAGGAGGACGCCCTCGGAGAAGAACTCACGCGCGGTCCAGAGGGAGTAGGCGTTGTTCCACTCCTCGGCCTTGTCGTTGTAGCTGAGGGTGATCTTGACGCCGTGGCGCTCCTCGAGGGCCTCCTTGCGTTCCTCGACGGCGTTGGCGGCGTAACCGACCACCACGACCACGTCGGTCAGCCCGGCAGCGGCCAGGTTGCGCAGCGAGATGTCCATGATGGTCGTCTCGCCGTCGACGGGCACCAGGGCCTTGGGCAGGGTGTCGGTGTAAGGACGCAGCCGGCGTCCCGCGCCCGCGGCGAGAACCATTCCGAGCATGAGGGCGTGTTCCTCCTTAGGTTGAGGAGGCGTCCACGCCTCCTCGGTCGTTGTGGTCGTCACGCAGGTCGGTCACCGGTGTCGCGCTCCAGGTGCGCACGGACTCGCGGACGAGCAGCGCCACCAGGTACGCGGCGAGCAGGCCGTAGACGGCCGTGAGCGACTCCAGCGCTCCCCCGACGGCGACGACGAGCAGGCGCCCGTCCCAGCCGAGGGAGGCGGCGCGTACCCACCCGGGGCGGACCGTGCCGACCGCGGGGCGGGTGACGTCGTCGCGGTGGTGGAGGACGACCGCCACCAAGAGTACGAACACCAGGGGACCGGGTACACCGGACGCCAGTCCCAGGACCGTCAGGAACCCGTACTCGGTGACGCGCAGCACGGGTGGCACGAGCCAGTCGAACCGTCCGTAGTGGGGGTGGCCCGAGACCAGGCCGGACAGTAGCAGGGATGCGACCGGTGCGAACAGGGTAATGCCTGTCAGCCGCCCCTGGTCTGCCACGAGGAGGGTACCGGCGACCAGAGCGACGGTGAGTACGGTGAGCAGGGGCGGGAAGGCACCGGGGGCGATCCGCCCCAGCAGGAGCCCGATGTGACTGTCATCACGCAGAAAGCGCAGATCGGGTCGGCGCGGCGCCACCTCCCGCACGGCCCCGCTCACACCTGCTCCACGCGGTCCCCGGCGCCGACCAGTTCACTCGTGACAGCGATCGTGCACCCCACGACGAGAGTGACGAAGGCGACCCTGGGGTCCCACACGATCGTGGTTACGACGATCGCCAGGAATCGCACGGGCTGGGTGAAGGCCAGCCCGCGGCGGGCGAGATCGGACAGCGGCACCACGGCGCCGGTTGCGGCGGGGGCCGCCCCCCTCCCCTCCCGCGCGGCCACACGCGTGCTGCCGCGCGCGGACTGCGTGCCGAGCAGCCGTCCGGTGAGTTCGGGGTCGCTGTCGCCGGGCGGGCGCGGACCGGGGACCCCGGCCCCGCCGAGGAGGCCCTCAGAACGCCGCTGCGCGGGCACCGCACCGCGAGCCGCGTCACGCCCCAGCGGCTCGGCAGCGGGGGGCTTGCGGGCCACCAGGAGCGAGTCGCGCAGCGCCAGCGCGATGAGGGCACCCGCGGCCCACGCCCAGGCCCCGTTGATGCCGGCGGCGACCGCGCCCAGGGCCAACCCGGCGTAGACGATGTACTCGCGCAGCTGGCCGAGCATGGCCGCGAGCCACAGGGTGAGGGAGTCGCGCCGGTTGGGGGGCNCCGAACGCACAGCGTCGCAGGCCAGGACGAGCGCGAGGAAGACCGATCCGACGAGTGGCCCGTTGCCCTCTCCCTGTGCGAACCAGACGGCCGCGCCGAGTGCGGCCAGCACGCTGATCCGGGTCATGCCGGCCCGGGTCACGTGCCTCCGTTCCAGGACGCGTGCGATCGTCCGCGCGGGTGAAGCGTGTGCCATGTCCGTGCCCTCCCAGATGTACCGAGGGACACGTTTACTCACGCTGGGTAACCATTCAACGCCGACACGCATATTGGCCCGGTAGCCCCAGGTCGGCGGGGGTTTCGGACAGGCCAGGACGCACGCGAGCGCACCACCGGAAAACCCGTGGTGCGCTCGCGGATGCTGCGTGGAGGGAGGTGAGAGGGGGTGGGCCCAGGGTTGCCCTAGGCCTCGTCGCCCTCGGACTTGCCGTCGTCGGGATTCTTGTCGCCGTCGGCGCGCTTCTTCTTCGCCGCATCGCGCTTCTTGCGTTCGGCGATCTCGGCCTTGGTGTCCTCGTTGTAGGCCTCGAGCGCCGAGTCGATGTCGGTGTCCAGGGCCAGGCTGCCGTTGCGGATGTAGAGACCGCGGTTGCAGAACCGGCGCAGGTCCTTCTCGCTGTGGGAGACCAGGACCATCGTGCGCTCGTTGGCGAGCATACGGTCGATGGCCGCGTAGCACTTGAGCTTGAAGGCCTTGTCGCCGACGGCCAGGACCTCGTCCACCAGCATGATCGGGTGCTCGAGCTGCGAGATGAGCGCGAAGCCCAGACGCACCTTCATGCCACTGGAGTAGTGGCGCACCGGGGTGTCGACGAACTTCGGCTTGATCTCGGCGAAATCGATGATGTCCTCGAAGCGCTCGTCGATCTGCTTCTCGGTCATGCCGTGCAGAGAGCCCACGAGGTACACGTTCTCGCGGCCGGTCAGGTTGTCGTTGAACCCGGCACGCAGCTCCAGGAGCGGGGCGACCTTGCCGTGGACCTGGACGTCGCCCTCGTCGGGGATGAGGACGCCCGCGATCATCTTGAGCAGCGTCGACTTTCCGGTGCCGTTCTTACCGACGATGCCGACGCAGTCGCCCTTGGCGATCTCGAAGGACACATCGCGCAGCGGCCAGAAGTCGTCGCCCTCGGCGTTGGGGTCGCGCTTGCTGCCGTGGATGAACATCTCGCGCAGGCTGCGCTTGCGCCTGCGGTTGACGGCGAACTTGACACCGAGACCCTTGGCCTCGATGACCGGGCCAGCGCCATCCGTGGTGTAGGTGGAGGGCTGTGCCATCACAACTCCTTCAGGACGGACATCTCCAGACGGCGGAACGTCCAGTATCCGATGACGAGCATCAGGAAAGAACCCACCACCGACGACCACAACGCGATCGTGGTCGGGGTCAATTCCGGGAATCCAGCGAACCACACCGCTCTGTGCATCTGGAAGATGCCCAGCAACGGGTTGAGCTGGTACAGGGTCTTGAGCCATTCCGGGATATCGGACTGCAGGACCATGTGCGCCGGGTACAGGATGGCCGATCCGTAGAACAGGAGGCGCGTGATGATGCGCACCATCCGTTCGATGTCGCGGAACATGACGTTCACCGTCGACAGGAACAGGGTCATCCCCAGGCCGAACACGAACTGCAGCACAATGGCCGAGGGCAGCCAGACGAGCATCCCCGTCCAGCTGAACGTGCCGCCCAGGAACACGACGAAGGCCAGCAGCACCGGCAGGGTGAGCAGGTACTCGACGAACTTCGTTCCCACAGTGGCCATCGGGAAGATCTCCCGCGGCACCTTCATCGTCGTGATGAGTTTGCCGTGCGTGATCATCGCCCGGGGTGACTCGCCGAACATCGCCCCGAACGAGGTCCACGGCAGGATGCCCGCCACCAGGTAGAGCAGGAACCCTCCGTGGTCCAGGGCCTCCGGCGGCATCCCCCGGTCGGCCTGGAGAATCACTCCGAAGACGAAGAAGTAGACCATCGTCAGAGCCAACGGCTCCAACATGGTCCACGCGTACCCCAGTACGGACTGCTGGTACTTGACCTTCAGGTCGCGCCGGACCAGGAGGCCGACGACCTTCCGGTGCTCCCAGACGGCCAGCGCCCTTGACGCCACCGCCACCTCCAAGGGTTGAGTTCTCTTCGCCCGGAACACGAGGTGCCGGACGGCCGCGTGCATGTGTGTCTGTCGCCTTGCGCGCACCGGGCCTCTGCACGCGGTCCGACCCACGGCAGACGGTTTCCGGCACGGGGGGAGAGCGTGTCCGGGCGACCGGGGGAGTGTCACGGACCGCGCCCGGCTCCACGACCGATTCAGAGGAGGTCTGGACCGAGCACGCCATATCAGGCGTCCAACAGAGTACCGCTGTGAACGACGGGTCGCGCCCATCGCCCCGGCCCCCGCCGCTTCGCCACCCCGGCACCCTCGACCGTACGGAAGCCCCGATCACCCGCAGTGCAGACGCTCCGGGCGTGTGACGCACGTCGGTTAATGTCGACCGGGACCGTACACGCCATCGACGAGGGGGTGGGCCGCCATGAGCGCACGGCCCGAGGTGATCGCGGCCGTCCTGGCCGGCGGGGTGGGTGCCCGGATGGGCGCTCCGGCCCCCAAACAGCTGCTCCCGCTGGAGGGCAGGACGATCATCGAGCACTCCGTGGCCGCCTTCGAGGCGTGCCCCGACGTCGACGAGATCGTCGTGCTGATGGTCGACAGCCACGTCGGGCGCGTCGAGGACCTCGTGGCGGAGGCCGGGTTCACCAAGGTCAGCCGCGTGCTGCCCGGAGGCGCCACCCGCACCGAGACCTCGAACGCCGCACTGGAGGCGATGTCGGGAGCCTCCGACGAGGACCTCGCGCTCCTGCACGACGCGGCCCGCCCCCTGGTGCGGCCGGCGACCGTCTCGGCGTGTGTCGAGGCTCTCGGCCAGGCCGGCGCCGTCGGGGTGGCCGTGCCCGCAGGCGATACCGTGGTACGCGTCACGCCCGGCCGGACCGGCGGAGAGGCGATCACGGACGTCCCCCCGCGCGCCGAACTGAGGCGCATGCAGACCCCCCAGGGCTTCCGGCTCGGGGTGGCACGCCGCGCCTACGGCCTGGCCATGGCCGACCCCGGTCTGGTGGCCACCGACGACTGCGGCGTGGTGCTGCGGTACCTGCCCGAGGAGGAGGTCCGGATCGTGCCCGGCGACGAGTCCAACATCAAGGTCACGAACCCCGGCGACGTCGAGGTGGCCGAGACGCTGCTGCGCCGTGCCCGCGCGCGTGCGGCCGTGACGGGGGCGGCGTGATGGGCGGCGTCTTCGAGCCCACAGAGGTCATCGGCCACCGGGGCCTGGGGCGCGGCGTCGTGGACGTGCACCGGGAGAACACGCCGGGTTCCTACGCGGCCGCCGCGCAGGCCGGGGCGGACTGGGTGGAGATCGACGTGCGCCGCACCGCCGACGACGCGCTGGTGCTGTACCACGACGCGGCCCTGGCCGACGGCCGTGCGATCGTCGACCTGACCGCGGCCGAGTGCACTCAGGCGGGGCTGTACCGGCTGGCGGAGGGGCTGGAGGCGATCCCCGAGAGCGTGGGCCTGGACGTGGACGTCAAGACGGTCATGGAGGACGCCGTGGACTCCCCCACCAGGCACACGGTGTCCCTGCTCCTGCCCCACCTGCGCCGCGAGGCCCGGCGACGCAGGGTGTTCGTGTGCTCCTTCGACCCGGGGCTGCTGGCGGCTGTGCACGAGGGCGCCCCCGAGGTACCGACCGCGTGGATGCCGTACGTGCGCAATCCGGCCGACACGGCGATCCCCGGAGCGGTGGGGCTGCGCTGCCCGATCGTGGCGGTCGACGCGCGTGCACTCGGGCTGGAGGGCGAAGAACCGCGCCCGGGGCGGCGGTCGGTGGAGTACACCCTCGAGGTCGCACACGCAGCGGGGCTGCAGCTCATCTCCTGGTGCCCCGGCCCCGAGGACGCCGCCCGGTACACCGCCGCCGGCATGGACGCGGTGGTGGTCGACGCCGTGCCCGACACACTGGCGGCGCTGCGCGGGCCGGGCTGAACTGCGGGGATCTTGCTACCAGAGCAGAGTTCAGCGCCGATATTGGCTCCAGTAGCAAGAGCCTCGGGGCCAGCTCAGATGCGGCGCAGCAGTTCGGTCTTCTTCTCGCCGAACTCCTCCTCCGACAGCAGCCCCTTGTCCCGGAGCTCGCCCAGGCGCTCGATCTGGGCATAGACCCAGTCGGTGTCGTGCCCGGTGCCGCCCGTGGAACCCTGCTCCGCCACGGGCCCGGCGCCGTCACCCGCCGTTCCCGGCGAGTCTTCGCCCCCGACGCCGGTGCCGGTTCCCCGTCCGCGGCCGGGCAAGGGGATCGTCAGGCGGGGCGCAGCCAGGGCCCCGACCGCGTTCTGCGCCGCCTCGCGCCACCACTCCGGATCCCTGATTCCGGGCCGGTCGCCGATGCCGGCGTCGGAGACCTCGCCCGAGCCCAGGCGCGCGCGGGCCGCGGCGCCGTGGGCCCAGAGGTGCGCGGTGACGGTGGCGGCCATGAGGAAGACCCGGTACTGGCCGTCGTCGTCCTCGTTCGCGCGCAGGATGTTGAGGTCGTGCTTGGGCTTGGCGGCGGCCTCCTTGGCGGTCCTGGCGGTGACCACCCGCAGGAAGGTCCATCCCCAGTCGTCCAGGGGCACGATCTCGACCCCGTTGATCTCGGAGAGGGCGTACTCACGCCGCTGCTTCTTGCGCTTGTACCCGCCCGCCTGCGAACCCGACCAGAGCAGGCGCAGGCCGTCTCCGTCCAACACGGCCTGCCCCTCGCACGTGGTGATGAGCAGGGGCAGCTCGGGGACCATACGGGTGGGGAGCCAGGGGTCCTGGGGTGCCTCCGCCTGCCCGGCGGCGAAGCGCATCTGGTCGGCGAGGTACTCGGCGACCAGCTCGGTGCGGGCGGCCCCGGTGAGGCGGAAGGGCTGGAGCTTGGGGTCGATCTGGGAGCCCACCGCCAGGTAGGGGTCGGTGCGCTCACGCAGGCGCAGGGAGAGCACCCACCCCTTCTTGCGGGCCGCCCCGGGTTCGAACGCGACCGACTCGACGGCGCCCATGGGCACGCTCAAGGAGCCGATCTCCCTGAGCAGCGGGCTCTTGAACCAGCCCTTGGTCTCGTAACGGATCTCGATCGTCTCGCCGTCGAAGACCCAGACCGCCTCGTTCCCGCGTAGTTCGTCCATTGACAGCCTTCCCGTGCCGCACCTTCTTCGATAGCAGAGATCCGGCCGGTTCGACAGGGTGCGGGTGGCTTCCGGCCGGACCGGGCACAGGGGTCAGCCCTGGGCGGCCTGTGCGGTGCGGGAGTCCGAACCCAGGCTCGGCGGGCTCGTGATGAAGCCGGCGCCCCACGACATGTGCATGGTGGCCAGCGCCAGGGGGATCATCGGCCGGGACGCGGCCGGCAGTCCGCGGCCCAGGGGCAGGGTCGCGCCGATGACGAGGGCCAGGTAGGCGCCTGGCACCAGCCACAGCGGCCACCAAAGGAACCCGCCGACGAGGCCGGCGAGGTTACCGGCCAGGGCGACCGGCGGTGCGAGGTAACGCAGGTTGATGGTGCCCTTGTGCTGGCGGGCGACCACGCGCCGCCAGCGTCCGTAGTGGAAGTACTGCTTGGCGAGGAGCCCGACGGTGCGACGGGGACGGTAGGTCACACGCATGCGCGGCTGGAACCAGACGGTGCCACCGGTCTGCCGGATGCGGTGGTTCATCTCCCAGTCCTGGGCCCGCAGGAACGCCTCGTCGTAGCCGCCCACGCGCTCCAGGGCCGAACGCCGGAACACCCCCAGGTACACGGTGTCGGCCGGGCCGCCCTCGCCCCCGGTGTGGAAGCGGGCGTTGCCGACACCGATCTTGGACGTCATCGCGGCCGCCACGGCCTTCTCCCAGGCGGAGACGCCCTCGGCCGCCATGATCCCGCCGACGTTGTCCGCGCCGGTCTCGTCCAGGGTCTCCACGGCCACCCGCAGGTAGTCGGAGGGCATCATCGCGTGGCCGTCGATCCGGGCCACGATGTCGTGCGTGGAAGCGCCGATGGCGGCGTTGAGCGCCGACGGGGTCTTGCCGGAGGGGTTGTCGACCACGGTCACACGCGTGTCCGCGGCAGCGATGCCGTCGGCGACCTCGCGCGTGCGGTCCTTCGAGGGGCCCACGGCGAGCGCGATCTCCAGTTCGCCGGGGTAGTCCTGCTCCAGGACGTGTTCCACCGCCGCGGCGAGGTGGTGCTCTTCGTTGAGAACGGGCATGACGACGGAGACGGAGGGCCAGGACACAGGTACTTCCCAGGATCAAAAGGGGTCGGAACGCCCCAACGGTACTGCACGCGCAGACCCGGGCCGCACCGTCCGGCGGCACGTCTCCCCCGCCTCCGCACCACGTTTTCCACCCGCCACGGACGGGCACGACTTGCGCGGATTTCTGGTTCCCGTCGAACGGTTCCGCCCCGGGACGCGTCCGACCCAATGGGGCGACAACACGCCGAGCGTTGACATCCCGCGTCCTTCGGGGAATCGGGTGACAACCTGGGGAGAAGAACACCGTTGACGGGGTTGGGACGGGGATGTCGATGAGCGACGACAACGCCGGACAGCAGGGGTCGGCGGGTGAGTTCCGGCGCGAACGCTCACAGCCCCTGCCCCCCGGACGGCGCCGCTCCCCACGCAGCGGACGAATCACGGTTCCTTCGGCCGGTGCCCGGCGACGGCGCACCGGCCTTCTCCTGATGAGCGCCCTCTCCGTGCTCGTTCTGCTGGCCTCGGGCATCTCCTGGGGCGCCACCGAATGGGTCTCGGGCAACATCAGCCGCTCCGACGTTTTCGGCGGCCTGGCCGACGACGACCGGCCCGAGAACGAGTCGGGGGCGCTGACCTTCCTGGTGATCGGCTCCGACGGCCGGGACGAGATGAGCCGCGAGGACCAGAACGCGCTCAGTGTGGGTTCGACCCCTGGCCAGCGCTCCGACGCGATCATGCTGGTGCACCTCAACCACGACCGCGACCGTGTCACCGTCGTGGGCCTCCCCCGCGACCTGTGGGTGGACGTCCCCGGCGAGGGCGAGGACAAGATCAACGCCGCCTACGCATACGGCGGCCCCCAGAAGTCGGTGGAGACCGTGGAGTCGCTGACGGGGGTGCGCATCGACCACTACGTCGAGGTGGACTTCACCGGGTTCGTGGACGTCGTCGACTCGCTCGGCGGCGTCGAGGTGTGCCTGGAGGAGAACATCGACGACCCCAAGGCCAAGCTCGACCTGGAGGCCGGCACCCACGAGGTGGACGGCACCGACGCGCTGGCCTTCTCGCGTACCCGCGCGACCGCACGCGGCGACCTGGACCGCATCGACCGCCAGCAACAGTTGGTCGCGGCGATGATGGACCGGGCGCTGAGCACCGAGACCCTCTCCGACCCCGCCAAGCTCACCTCGTTCCTGGAGACCTCGTTGTCGTCGGTGACCGTGGACGAGGGCCTGGACACCGGCACCCTCAACGAACTCGGCCACCAGATGCGCGGGCTCGACCTGGACGCCGTGGACTTCGCGCAGGTGCCGATCGCCGACATGGAGCACTGGACCGAGCGCGGGGACGTCGCGGTGCTGTGGGACGAGCCCGCCGCCCGTGAGCTGTTCGCCGACATCCAGGCCGACCGCCCCGTCGGCGACGAGGAGGAGGCCGGCGCGGATGACGGGGACTCCGATCCGGCTCCGACGGACATCCCGGTGCGTGTCTTCAACGGCACCGCCTCCCCCGGGGTCGGTGCCGAGCTCGACGCCCAGCTGTCGCAGGCCGGGTTCGAGCTCACCGACGGGGCCGAGAACTGGACCAGCCGGGACCTGGCCGAGACCCAGGTGCGGTACGGACCCGAGATGGCCGAGGAGGCCGCCTACGTGTCCGGGCTGATCGACGGTTCCGAAGCTGTGGAGGACGACACCCTGGACGGTGAACTCCAGATCGTGATCGGATTCAATTACACGTCGTTCGACGCCCCCGCTGCCGAGGCCGACGCGGAACCGGCGGAGGAAGAGGAAGCCGAGGAGACCCCCACCGAGCTTCCGGAGGAGTCCGAGGGTTCGGCCACCACCTCGACCGCCGAGGACAACATCTGCTCGTAGGAAGGTTCCCCGTGCTCCGCCATCTGGCCGGCCTGCTCATCGGTACCGCGCTCGCCCCCGCCCTGTGGGTCGCGGTCTCCTGGTCGGCCGAACTGTTGCCGCAGTTGGCCGACGGCGACGTCTCGTTCGCGACGGTCTCGGCGGCACTGCTGCTCGCCGCGGTCGGCGCTGTGGGCGTGGGACTGGTCGCCACACGGGTCTCCCCGATGATCGCAGCCACCGGCGGACTGCTGCTGGCGGCGATCGCGCTGTGGCCGGCCGTGGCCCCGCAGACGCTGGGTCCGGCGCTGGGCCGGCTCAACGCCGAGAGCTTCCTGTACCCGTCCGGCCCGGGGCTCGCGGTCGCCCTTCCGCTGGGAATCCTGCTCTTCGGCTCGGCGTTGACGCCCACCCGGTGGCGCGCCCTGCACGACGTAACCGGCGGAGCCCGTGCCGGGTCCGACGGCGACCGGTACCGTCCTGCGCCCCTGGAGGAACCGGCCGATCCCGGCCTCTACGGGCCCGCCGGGGACACCGTCCCGGAGCACCGTCCCGCGTCCCCGCCGCGCGGCAGCGGGCTGGAGGGCGACCCCGACAAGACCACCACCCCCTTCCGGCGTGGCGAGAACGGGGCCTCCTGGACCCCGTTGGAAGATGAGGCCGGACGAAACCGGGCCTACGGTGACGACCCGGCCTGAGACAGCCGGTGGACCGAAAGGCCGGACCCGCCGGTAATCTGAACGATTGACTGTTCACGCCGTGTTCGGTCACACGCCGTTCCGCGGCGCGTAAGGTGTTGCCCCGCCTCGGTGGGGTCACCCGATCACCACAGCCGAATGTCCGTTTCGCCCCTCCGTGCACGGATGCCGAGCGGAACGAACGGGCACAAGAAGCACACGAGCGCGGACAGCAAGGAAGAAGGGACACCACCAGTGGTCGAAGCAGAACGTATGCGTGTCTCGGTCATCGGGACCGGATACCTCGGCGCCACCACCGCTGCGTGCCTCGCCGAGATGGGTTTCGAGGTCCTCGGCGTCGACGTCGACGAGGCCAAGGTGGACATGCTGCGCCAGGGCCGTCTCCCCTTCTTCGAGCCGGGCCTGGACGAGCTCCTCAGCGAGAACCTCCCGACCGGGCGCCTGCGGTTCACCACGTCCTTCGCCGAGGCGGCCGAATTCGCCGACCTGCACCTGATCTGCGTGGGCACCCCGCAGATGGACGACTCCGGCGCCGCCGACCTGAGCTACGTCAACTCCGCGGTCGACCAGCTCGCCCCACACCTGACCCGTCCGTCCGTGGTCGTGGGCCGGTCCACCGTCCCGGTCGGCACCGCCGCGACGCTGGCCGCGCGCCTGGCCTCGCTGGCACCGGTCGGTGATGAGGCCGAGCTCGGGTGGAGCCCGGAGTTCCTTCGCGAGGGCTTCGGCGTCGAGGACACGCTGCACCCCAACCGCATCGTCATCGGCACGGACTCCCCGCGGGTCGAGAAGGCCGTGCGCGCGCTGTGGCAGCAGCAGATCGACGAGGGGGTGCCCTTCCTCGTGACCGACCTCCAGACCGCCGAGCTGGTGAAGGTGTCGGCCAACGCATTCCTGGCCACCAAGATCTCCTTCATCAACGCCATGGCGGAGGTCTCCGAAGTCGCGGGCGCCGACGTCATCAAGCTCGCCGAGGCGCTGTCGCACGACGACCGTATCGGCGGCAAGTTCCTGGGCCCCGGCCTGGGCTTCGGCGGCGGGTGCCTGCCCAAGGACATCCGCGCGTTCATGGCGCGCGCCGACGAGTTGGGTGTGGAGCCCGCACTGTCGTTCCTGCGCGAGGTCGACGCGATCAACCAGCGCCGCCGCGCGCGCACGATCGACATCGCACGCCAGCTGATCGGCGGCAACTTCGCCGGGCGCACCGTCGCCGTGCTGGGTGCGGCGTTCAAGCCCAACTCCGACGACATCCGGGACTCGCCCGCGCTGGCCGTGGCCTCCACCATCGCGTCGTTGGGCGCGCACGTGACGGTCTACGACCCCCAGGCGATGGACCGGGCCCGCGAGGAGCACCCTCAGCTGAACTACGCGCCGACCCTGCGCGACGCGGCCGCCGGCGCCGACGTGGTGCTGCTGCTGACCGAGTGGGCGGAGTTCAAGGAGGCCAACCCCGAGAACCTGGCCGAGGTGGTCGCCCAGCGCAAGATGGTGGACGGGCGCAACGCCCTGGACCCCACGTACTGGCGTTCCTCCGGCTGGACCTACCGGGCGCTCGGCCGGCAGTGACACCGATGTACCGGCGAGGGCCGGGTCCGACGTCGCCGGTCGGACCCGGCCCTTCTTCGTGCTCTCACACCCGCGCGGGATCTCCCGGGCCCGGGTCGGCGGGTTCGTTCCGGGCGCCCGCCNCGACGAGGGCGATGACCAGGAGCGTCCCGGAACCGGTCGCGGCAGCGGTGTTCACACCCGCGGTGTAGGCCTCGAAGGCGGCGGACAGCAGGGACGCCGCCTCTCGCGGTGGCAGGTCCGCTGCGGTGGAGGCGGCCCCCGCGACGGTCTCGCCGGCGGCCGTTCCTGTATCGGGGGCGGTCCCGGCCATGGTGCTCCGGTAGACCGAGCTCGCCACGGTTCCCAGGGTGGCGATACCCAGTGCCGCTCCGAGTTCGGTGCTGGTCTCGGAGACCCCGGCCGCGGCCCCGGCACGCTCGGGCGGGGCGGTGGCCAGGATCAGGGTGTTGGCCAGGGTGGCCACGATCCCGATGCCCAGGGTCACGACGGTGTAGCCGCCGACGAAGACCGCGAGGTGGGTGTCGGCCTCCACCGCGGCGACGGCCCCGAACCCGGCCGCCCCCACGACCAGGCCGGCGGTCAGCAGCACGGCGGGGCGCACCCGTTCTGCGAGGACGCCGGCCAAGGTCGCGCCGGCGACTGTCCCGAGCACGGTGGGCAGGGCGTAAAGGGCGGCGAAGAGGGGGCTCAGGCCGTGCACGACCTGCAGGAACGTGAAGGTGAGCAGACCGAGCCCGGCCACGGCGAAGGACACTGCGGTGTTGCCGAGCACGGACGCGCTGAAGGCGGGCCGGGTGAACAGCGTCAGATCGACGAGCGGGTCCTGAGCCCGGCGTTGCCGCAGGACGAACAGCACCATCGCGGCGACACCGACCGCGAGTGCGACCAGGCCCGCGCCGTCGGCCCCGTACTCCACGAACCGCTTGGCCGCCTGGACCAGGCCGATGACGGCGACCAGCGAGGCCGCCGCACCCGGAAGGTCGAAGGCGGAGTGTTCCGTGCCCCGGTACTCCGGCAGCAGGAACGGGCCGGCGGCCAGGAGCACCGCCATGACCGGCAGGTTGATGAGGAAGACCGAGCCCCACCAGAAGAACTCCAGGAGCACCCCGCCGATGACGGGGCCGATCACCGCTCCCCCGGCGAAGGCGACGGTCCACATGCCCACCGCGGTGCGCCGTTGGGCGGGGTCGGTGAACATCGCACGGAGCAGCGACAGCGTGGACGGTGCCAGGGTCGCGGCGCCGATGCCGAGCAGGACCCGCCCCGCGATGAAGAGCTCCGGTGAGGGTGCGGCGGCGAGCAGGGCGGAGGCGGCGCCGAAGGCGAGGGCTCCGATGAGCAGCAGGCGACGGCGGCCGATGCGGTCGCCGAGCGCGCCCATGGTGATCAGCAGCCCCGCCAGGACGAAGCCGTAGACGTCCATCATCCACAGCCACTGAGCGGCGGGGGGGGCNGTGCGGCGACGAAGAGCACCGAGATGTCCATGGAGACGAGCAGTGCGGGCAGAAGCAGCAGGACGGCACCGACCCATATCCGGGGACCGGCGCGGTTCCGAGATTCCGGGTTCATGGCCTTGATCGTACGTACGTCAAAATCGACCGTCAATATGTACGTACGTTCAAGACTGTTACAGTGGACCCATGAGCCAACGTGAGGAGCTGCTCGCCGGCGCCAAGCAGTGCCTGGTGGAGAAGGGCTACGGCAAGACGACCGCGCGCGACATCGCCGCCGCCTCCGGTGCGCACCTGGCGTCCATCGGTTACCACTTCGGTTCGAAGGACAAGTTGCTGAACACCGCGGTGATCGAGGCGACCGGCGAATGGGGCGACGTGTTCGAACGCGCCCTGGAGGCCTCGCGGTCGGAAAGCCCGGACCAGCGTCTGCACGTCCTGCTCCGAACCCTCTTCTCGACCCTGCCCGAGAACCGTGACCTCATGGTGGCCAGCGTCCAGGCGTTCAGTCAGGCCCAGTTCGACGACGACATCGGCACCCCCCTGCGCGAGGGCATCGGGCGCGCACGCCGGGACATGGCCGCCCTGCTGCTGAACACCGCCCCGAACGAGGTCGACAATTCCACCGCCGCGGGTCTCGGTTCGATGGTCTACAACGTCGTCACCGGTTACGTCCTGCAGTACCTCGTCGACCCCGAGGGCCTGCCGACGGTCGACCAGGCCGTCGAGGGCCTGCACCTGCTCGTGCACCCCCGAGCCGACTGATGCCCGTAGATCCGGCGGACCCCCGGCGGAACGGGGCCCTCTCGACCACTCTCAGTCATTGACTGAACACGATGATCCTGCCGAGAGGGAAACATCCCGTGAAGCTCTCCGCCCTCCGAACTCCGGCCGTGTGCGCCGCGTTCCTGACGGCCGTGCCCCCGGAGGGCGCCGGCGGCGGCGATCAGGTCCTGGTCCCGGCCGACGGCCTGCGGCAGGTGGAGGCCGACCGGTACCCCCCCGTCAACGACCTCATGCTCGCCGGTCACCTGCAGGAACGCCCTGCCGAGCTGTGCGTGGACCACGCCCCGCGCGTGCGGTTCTGACGGACACACATCGGGCCCGGGGCGAGCGCCCAGGGCCCGTGGTGCGTCGTGGGGGGTCAGAAACCGAAACCGGTCGCCTTCTGCCCGTCGGCCACCTCGCGTCGCAGCCGCTCGCCCTTGGCACGGGCCTGCGACTCGAGCTCCTCCTGGAACCGGGCCATGCGCTCGGTCAGGTCCGGGTCCTGGGCGGCCAGCATCCGCACCGCCAGCAGGCCGGCGTTGCGGGCGGCCCCGACCGCGACCGTGGCCACCGGGACGCCGGCGGGCATCTGCACGATCGACAGCAGCGAGTCCATCCCGTCCAGGTGCTTGAGCGGTACGGGCACACCGATCACCGGGAGCGTGGTCACCGACGCGAGCATCCCGGGCAGGTGGGCGGCTCCCCCGGCCCCGGCGATGATGGCGCTGAGCCCGCGCCCCGCGGCCTCGCTCCCGTAGGAGATCATCTCGTGCGGCATGCGGTGCGCCGAGACGACGTCGGCCTCGATGGGGACGTCGAACTCTCGCAGGGCGTCGGCGGCCTCGCGCATCACCGGCCAGTCGGAGTCCGACCCCATCACGATGCCCACACGGGGCTGGTCCTCGGCGGTCACTGCTGGTCTCCTCGCAGGTAGGCGGCGGCGTCGCGGGCGCGGTCCAGGAGGTCCCGGTGGTCGTCGCCCGCCACGGTGACGTGCCCGATCTTGCGGCCCGGACGCACGTCCTTGCCGTAGAAGTGCACCTTCACCTCGGGATCCTCGGCCATGACGTGCAGGTAACGGCTGTAGACGTCGGGGTCCTCGCCACCCAGCAGGTTGGCCATGACGGTGTAGGGGGCGTTCGTGCGCGGCGACCCCAGCGGCAGGTCCAGGACGGCCCGCAGGTGCTGTTCGAACTGCGACGTGCGCGCGCCCTCGATGCTCCAGTGGCCGGAATTGTGCGGGCGCATCGCGAGCTCGTTGACGACCACGCCGTCGGCGGTCTCGAACAGCTCGACGGCCAGCACACCGGTCACCTCGAGGGCGTGGGCGATCTCGATGGCCAACTCCTGGGATCGCGTGGCCTTCTCCTCGGCCAGGCCCGGGGCGGGGGCGATCACCTCGTGGCAGATACCGCCGCGCTGCACGGTCTCCACGACCGGGTAGACGGCGACCTGTCCGTGCGGGGAACGCGCGACCTGGACCGCGAGCTCACGGGAGAAGGAGACCTTCTCCTCGACCAGGAGCGGCACCTCCTCGGCGGCGGCCCGGTCGACGACCTCACGGGCCTCCTCGGGCCCGCCGGCCACCCACACACCCTTGCCGTCGTAGCCCCCGCGCGCGGCCTTGAGCACCACCGGCCACCCGGCCTCCTCGGCGAAGGAGGACACGTGGTCGAGGGTGGTGACGGCACGCCACCGGGGTGAGGGGGCGCCGAGCTCGGTCATGCGGGTGCGCATGCGGAGCTTGTCCTGTGCGAAACGCAGCGCGTCGCGGCCCGGACGCAGCAGGCCGCCGGCCTCCTCGACCGCGCGCAGGACGGGTTCGGGCACGTGCTCGTGGTCGAAGGTCACCACGTCGCGGTCCTTGGTGAAGGACAGGACGTCGTCCAGGCCTCGGTCGTTGCCCAGGGTGACGTCCCCGCAGACCAGTGCGGCGCTGTCGGCCGGGTCGGCCGCCAGGACCGAGAAGTGCACTCCCAGGCCGATACCGGCTTGATGGGTCATGCGGGAGAGTTGTCCCCCGCCCACCATGCCGACGCGGGGGACGGTGCGGTTGTGCTCGCTCACAGTTCCTCAGTTCATGCTCGACGCCGCGGTGACGGGACGGTCCCGCTCGCGCACGGCGGTACCTGGCCCTGCGCTCTCCGGTCCAGGGCTCGGAACCCGCGGCCGGGGTCAACAGCGGTTCCCCCGACCGAGTCTAGGACGTGGCACGCTGGGACTCCGCAGTGGCCACGGCACCGGGGACAGGGGTACCGTCGGCCGACCCCCACCGAGCGACCGGAGGCCCCGTGCGCGCATTCCTGGAACGCCGCCCCCGGCTGGCGAAACTGGCCGGGGAGATCGCCCGGTTCGGATCCGTGGGCGCGATGGCCTACGTGGTGCAGCTGGGCGTGACCAACCTGCTGTGGACGCTGACCGACCTTCCGGTGATGGCGGGCCAGATCATCGGAACGGTCTGCTCCATCGCGGTGGCGTTCGTCGGGAACCGGTTCTGGACCTTCGGCTCACGCGCGCGCACCGGATACGGGCGGGAGACGGTGCTGTTCCTGGCGATGAACGGTATCGGCATGCTCATCCAGCTGGGGTGCCAGGCGTTCTCGCTGTACGTGCTCGGCCTGGACGGGCCCCTGGCACAGAACATCGCGGGCAACGTCGTGGGGGTGGGCCTCGGAACGCTGTTCCGCTTCTTCTCGTACCGCACGTGGGTCTTCCCCGACCAGACCCGTGAACCCGACACCGCATCGGCCACCGACCCCCTCGACGGCGCCGACAGGCAGCCCGAGGGCACCGCGCGGAGGCCCGTGTGAGCCGCCCTCCGCGCGCGCTCCCCTTGGTCCGCACCCTGGCCCCGATGGCGGCGCTGGCCTGCCTGGCGCTGCCGTTCCACGAGCTCGGGGGCGGGCACCCCTCCCCCGCCCGCCTGACCGGGTTCGAGGTGCTCACGACGGCGCCGACCGGAACCCCGGTCCCGGGACCGGTCGCGGTGGCAGCTCTGGCGGTGTGCGCGTCGGCGCTGGGGCTGGCAGGCCTGTGGCGGCCGTCGGTCCTGGCGGTGCTCGCCGGGTTGCTGTCGACCGTCTCGGCGACCGCGCTGCTCGTGCACCACCGGTCCGCCCTGAAGGCGCTGTCCGCCGGACCTGACCTGCCGGGCTACTGGCTGGCGGTGTCGTTACTGGTGATGGCGGTGCTCGCCGCACTGGCCGAGCTCCTGTACACGGACGTGGGCGGGGACCTCGGCGGGTCGGACGACCTCAAGGACTGACGCGGCGCACGCCGCGGCGGTTCGCGGAGACCACGACCATCAGGGCGAAGAGGCCGGCCTGCACCACGGTGAGGAACAGGCCGACAGGCGTTCCCGCTCCTGCCGGCAGGCCGGCTCCGACCACGGCACCGGTCCCGATCTCGTCGATGCGCCCGTCGTAGACGACGAGCGTGTACTGCACCATGCTGTTGACCAGGTGCAGCCCGATCGCGGCCTCCAGGCCGCCGGTCCGCCAGGTCAGCCATGCCATCGCCATACCCAGCACGGCGAGGGCGGCTGTGGTCCACACGTTGCCGGGGTGACCCGCCGCGTACAGGCAGGCGAACAGGGTTCCTGCGGCCAGGATCCCCGGCCAGGGGGAACGCAGCACGCGGGCGGTGGCGCCGGTGCTCTCCCTGGGCACGAGCGATCCGATGAGCTGCATGACCATGCCGCGCAGGGTCATCTCCTCGGCAGCGGCCTGGAAGGGCACCACGAGCACGATGACCAACAGCGCGCCGAGGAACACCCCGGTTCCGGACAACGCCACCGACGACACGGCCTCGGGCTCGGTCCCGGCCACGAGGGTGTCGGAGAGCGCCCACGAAAGGAGCAGGCACAACGCCACGGGTCCCACCGCCAGCGCGAGACAATGCCCCAGCCAGGACCACCGGAGCCGGCCCTCGACCGACATGAGCGACCCGAAGCGGCGCCACTGCACCACGCGGACCAGGAAGAACACGATCGGTATGAGCAGCGCGGTGGAGGCCAGCCCGAATGCGAGCGTGGCGATCGCACCTACACTCATCGACTCCGGGGCTAGCCCGCTGCCGCCCATGACCGAGACGATGGTGATCGCCAGGACCATGCCCATCCACAGGACGGACAACAGCACGGCGAAGACGAGCAGTGTCAGCGGCGGCGTCCACCAGCGTGAACGTGTCGTGCGGGCCAGTGTGTGGTATGACTCACCAGAAGGGATCTCCGCTGTCGCGAAGACGCTGGTGCGCACGGGGCGCGGAGGTGGCCAAGCCCACACCCCCGGGTCCGCCTCGACCTGGGGATGCCCCCCGGGAGGGGTCAGCCTGCCACCACCGGGCGGTCCGGCCCAGTCCTGATCCTGTGGATACCGCCCGTCGGTCGGCCCCTCGACCCCCTCGGAGGCTGCGGGCCAGGACGAACCGGGCGGTGGCGGCACATTTCCCATCGTGCGCTGAGACTACTATCCGGCCATGTATTGCCTGCGTTAAGACCGCGCCGTTATCACCCGCCTGCGCAGAGCATCGAGCGCTGCGAAATCCCTCGTGCCGCGCTTTCCGGACACCTCGGGCACGGAATAGGGGCACGCTCCGGACCCGTTGTACGGAATGGTCCGTGCGTGGCTTGTGCACAGGCCGAGTCCTCGTCCCGCTGACCTACGATTGGGTACATGTCCTCCACACCATCCACCGAGCAGGTGCACAAGGCCCTGGCCACGGTGCAAGACCCGGAGATCCACCGACCCATCACCGACCTGGGCATGGTCAAGAGCGTCGACGTCGCCGACGACGGGGCCGTGCACGTGGGGATCTACCTCACGGTGGCCGGTTGCCCGATGAAGGGGCGCATCGAGAACGACGTGTCCGAGGCCGCGCGCACCGTCGAGGGCGTCCGCCACGTGACCGTCGAGCTCGACGTCATGAGCGACGAGCAGCGCAAGGAGCTGCAGAACAAGCTCCGCGGCGGCCAGGCGGAGAAGGAGATCCCCTTCGCCAAGCCGAACTCGCTGACCAAGGTCTACGCCGTCGCTTCCGGCAAGGGCGGCGTCGGCAAGTCCTCGGTGACCGTGAACCTGGCCGCCTCGATGGCCGCCCAGGGCCACAAGGTCGGCGTGGTCGACGCCGACATCTACGGCCACTCCGTTCCCACCATGCTCGGTGCGTCGGACTTCCCGACCAAGGTCGAGGACATGATCCTCCCCCCGAGCGCGCACGACATCAAGGTCATCTCGGTCGGGATGTTCACGCAGGGCAACCAGCCCGTCGTGTGGCGCGGCCCGATGCTGCACCGCGCACTCCAGCAGTTCCTGTCCGACGTCTACTGGGGTGACCTGGACGTCCTGCTCATGGACCTGCCCCCGGGCACCGGTGACATCGCCATCTCCGTGGCGCAGCTCCTGCCCAACGCCGAGCTGCTCGTGGTCACCACTCCTCAGCAGGCCGCTGCCGAGGTCGCCGAGCGCGCCGGCGCGATCACCGCGCAGACACACCAGCGCATCACGGGCGTCATCGAGAACATGTCCTACTTCGTCCCGCCGGAGGGCGGCGAGAGGCTGCACCTGTTCGGCGAGGGCGGCGGGCAGACCGTGGCCGACGCGCTCACCAAGACGCTCGGCACCGAGATCCCGCTCCTGGGGCAGGTCCCGCTCGAGACCCGCCTGCGCGAGGGCAGCGACGCCGGTGAGCCCCTCGTCCTGAGCGACCCCGACAACGAGGCCAGCAAGGTCATCTCCGGTGTGGCCGAGAACCTGGTCGGCAAGCCCCGTGGGCTGGCCGGCATGCAGCTGGGGATCTCCCCGGCCGGCCGCTGACCGCCCCGCACCCACACATCCGCGACGTGACGCCCGCGCACACCAGTGAGTGTGCGCGGGCGTCTCGTGTTCGGGGCCGGGTCAATCCTGCGACGATCCCAGGGTGACCGTGGTCGATTCGTTGTCCCCGTCGCGTTCGTAGTCGACCTCGACCTCGTCACCGGGTGCGAAGTCGCGCAGCATCGCCATGAGCTCCTGGCCGGAGTTGATGCGACGGCCGTCGAACTCCACGAGCACGTCGCCCGGTTCCAGGCCCGCTTCGTCGGCCGGGCCGCCGGAGTCCACCCCGTCATCGTCGATGACAGCGCCCGCGATGGGGCTCTCGGTGTCCAGGGCCACCCCGAGATCGGCATATTCGGATTCGGCCTCCCCGCCGTCCTCGACCAGGGACGAGACGACACCCTGGGCGTCGGTGGCGGGCACCGCGAACCCGAGGCCGATGTTGCCCTGGGGCTCGCCCACAACATCGTTCATCGTCACGATCATCGAGTTCACGCCGATGACGCGCCCCTGCACGTCCACGAGCGGGCCGCCGGAGTTGCCGGGGTTGATGGCCGCGTCGGTCTGGATCGCGTAGAACTGACTGCCGCCCTCCTCGGAGCCCACCGGCCGGTCCAGGGCGCTGATGATGCCCTGGGTGACGGTGCCCGCGAGACCGAGCGGCGCACCGATGGCGATGACCTCGTCGCCGACGATGGCCTCCTCCGAGTCGCCGAACTCCAGCGGTTCGACGTCGTGCGGGTCCTCGAGCGAGAGCACAGCCAGGTCGTACTCGGGTTCGGTACCCACCACGGTGGCCTCGGACGTGCTGCCGTCGCTGTACTCGATGTGGATTCCCTCCTCCATCGGTTCGGCGACGTGGTGGTTGGTGACGACGTAGTCGCCCTCGATCACGAAACCGGAACCGGTGTGGGGGATACGCGGGTCCGCGCTCATGATGTGGACGACGCTGGGGCTGACCCGCTGCGCCACGCCCGCGACGGTTTCCGGGTCACGTTCGGGAGCCTCGGGCGGGGGTTCGTTCATGTGCGAGGACTGCGACTCGTCCTCGTCCGCGCCGCCGCCCACCGGGTTCAGGAGAGTCCCGGCGAGACCGCCCGCACCGCCGGCGATGAGCGCGACGACGAGCATGGCCGACAGCGCGATCCACGCGGGGATCCCACGGCGCTTGCGGGGTCCTCCCCCGCTCTCGTTCTGTACCTGGGGGCCGGGCCCCTGAGGCGGCTGGCCACCGGCGCCGACAGGCATCCCGGAGGTGGGTGCGACGCCGGGTCCGATCGGGGGCTGCCCGTCGGCGGGGGTGCCCGGTTGCTGGGGCCCGGGGCCCTGCGGCGGCCCCTGGTGCGGCCCGGGGCCGGGTTGGTCCTGGTGCGGAGCCCCGCCTTGTCGGGGGTCGGGTCGGTGCCACTGCTGCTGCGGGTCCGGGGCCCCGGCCGGGGGTCGCGGAGGTTCGAAGGGGGGTTGGGCTCCGGTTCCGGAGGGAGGGTGGTGCCCGGGACGGTCTCCCGGACCCTGGGGCGGGGTGTGGTTCATGGGTTCTCCGCTGCTGCCGGAGGGCATGGCATTGGGGTCAGGGGTTCTTCGCGGCGCTGCTGGTCACAGGGGACCGAGGCGGGACAGGCCCCGCTCGACCCGGGCCCAGAAGCCCGAGCCCTCGGGGGCCGGGAGCGCCTTCACCGCCGCACCCGCGAGCCCGGCCGGGGCGTCGGCCAGGACGGTGAAGACGAACCCGTCCGCCTGCCACATGCTCTGGTACTGGCCGACATCGCCGCCGAAAATGGTGTCATGTCCGGATGAGATGCCCGTTCCCCCCTCTTCGGTTCCGACATATCCGCCAGAGGGGGACGAGGCATGACTCGAACCCAGCTTCCCACGTTGCACGAACAGCGATATCTGGGAGAGACCGTCGGAGTAGACCGCGTGCACGACCTTGTGGCCCTCGTGCTCGGTGGCGCGCGCGTCGACCAGGCGGAGGTTCCAGGTGAGCTGCTCGTCGACCTTCCAGCCCTCCGAGCGCAGGTCCTCGCGTGCCTGCGCGTCCAGGGCTTCTCCCCAGGGTTCGCCGGTCTCGGCGCGCTCGGGCCACTCGCCCTCGCCGATCTCCAGTTCGGTCAGGTTCGAGGACAGCGCAGGATCGCCGGCCTGGTCGTAGACCGTGCGGGCCACGAGCAGCCCGCTGTCGGCCTCGACCCAGAACCGTCCGGCCACCGTGCCGTCGGCACGTTCGGCCTCCACGAGGCGGGCCGGGCGCCCGTCGAGCTCGGTCCGGCCGGCATCGGCCACACGGTAGGTGTCGCGCAGCATCTCCAGCAGGCGGTCGTCGAGCGACTCCAGGGCCTGCGAGGCCTCCACGACGAACGGCTCGTCCTCGGCACCGATCGGCGCGAGCACGACGCCCTCGCCGGGACGGTTGACCACGCGCAGGCCGTAGGGCTGCCCGTCGGGTCCGGTGACCTGGCGGACAGCGGTGTAGGGCGTCTCCCCCTCGGCCTCGGCGGCGGCGCGCAGCACGGGCATCCCGTCGTCGTCTCCCGCGGCGGGAACCTCGTGGGCCCCGGGGTGCACCGCCGAGGTGAGCAGCAGCGCGCACAGGCCGATGAGGACGAGCAGGACGGCGAGGACGGGGCGGCGTGCACCGGAGGAGGGGTCCCCCGTGCTCAACGGCCCGCCTGCTCCACCTCGGACCCGGGCGGGGGCTCGTAGCCCTCCGGCGAGGTCTCGACGGGGATGTGGCGGCTGGTGACTGCGTGCTCGACCGCGTAGTCGGCGAGGCGGGGCTCGACCACGGGGGCGTCCTCGGCCTCGCCCCCGGCCACGAACGCGGTGCCGAGCAGGGCGGTGACCACGGCGGCCCCGGCCACGGCGTACCTGCCGCCGGCGAAGGGCGTCAGCAGCTGGGAGAGGAGCTCGGACCCGCCCCGGTCAGCGCGTTCCCGTTCGCCGGTCGCCTCAGTCCCCGGTGCCCGGGCTCCGGGTGTCGCCGTGGGGTCGGCCTCCGGCCCGCTCGCCGCGAGCGGTTCTCCGCCCAGGCCGCCGGGGGCTCCGGGGAAACCGCCGAGCGGCCGGGAGGAACCCAGGGGCGGGCTGGAGCCGAACCCGCCGCCCCCGCCGAAGGGGGGGTCGAAAGGGTTCGGCCCGTCCTGTCCGGGGCCGCCGTCCAGCGAGGACAGGCGCCCCATGAAGTCGAGGTCGGGTTCGGGTTCGCCCAACCCGTGGAGGCGGCGCTTGAGCCGCCGGGTCATGTCGGCCTCGAAGCGGCAGGCCTCGCACTTGGCGAGGTGGATGAGCGCGCTCTCGTGCTCGGCGGGCCCGAGTTCACCGTCGACGAGCGCGGACAGGCGCTCCCCCAGGTGTTCGCTGCTCACTGCTGCGCCTCCCCGTTGGTCGCGTTCGCCCCTTCGTGCTCGCGCTCGGCCTGCGCAGCCAGGGAACGCCGGTGCTCCAGGGCACGGCGCAGCTGCGCACGGCCGCGGTGGATGCGGCTGCGGACCGTTCCGAGCTTGACCCCGAGCGTGGCCGCGATCTCCTCGTAGGAGAGCCCCTCGATGTCGCAGAGCACCACCGGGGCGCGGAACTCGGCGGGCAGCGCGTCCAGGGCGCCCTGGACGTCGGCGTCGAAGTGGCGGTCGTGGTAACGCTGGGCCGGCGAGGGTTCACGGCCCTCCAGGCGTTCGTCGGCGTTCTCGGCCAGCCCCTCGAAGCGGATACGGGCCTTGCGGCGCGCGCCGTCGAGGAAGAGGTTGGTCGTGATGCGGTGGAGCCAGCCCTCGAAGGTCCCGGGGGTGTAATTGGCCAGGGAGCGGAAGACGCGGATGAAGACGTCCTGCGTGAGGTCCTCTGCGTCGTGCTTGTTCCCGGTGAGGCGGTAGGCCAGCCGGTAGACGCGCGGTGAGTGGTCGCGGACGACCTCGTCCCAGCTCGGGGGCTCCCATGGCTCGAAGTCCACGGCAGGGCCGGTCTCTGGCACCGCTGCTCCCTTCATCGGGTCGACCCACCGCGAGAGCGCGCTGGTCGGGGGGAGTATGCATTCGTGGCGATCAACGTACGTTCATCCCGTTTCAACGCTCAGGGACGCCCGATAAGTTCCCGCTGCCACGCTCGGAGTTCGCACCGGTTCAGGCTAGTCTTTTGCCGGGGACGTGACCTGGCGGCCATCTTCATCCTACGGTGAGTGACCTCTCCCTGGTCAGAACCCTGGACCGACACCGCACCGTCCCAGTGGGAGGCCGTCATCACAGCGCCGGAGGAGAGCTCGATCCACATGAGCTGGGCCAGGACCGAGCAGTCGAGGTTCGAACAGGACGCCCTGGAGGACCCGGTGATCGCCGAGGCCTACGAGGTCGGCGCACGAACGGGGGCGACCCCGATGGACACCACGGCCGGGGCCGCCCTGCGTTTCCTGGCCGCGGCCACCCGCGCGCGTTCGGTCGTGGAGGTCGGGACCGGTTGCGGAGCCTCGGGGCTGTGGCTGCTGCGCGGGATGCCGCCGGAGGGGATCCTCACCACGGTCGACGTCAATGGCGCCCACCAGGAGTTCGCCCGCGGGCTGTTCTCGCGTGCGGGCGCGGGTGCTGGACGGGCCCGGCTCATCCGGGGTTCGTCGCGCGAGGTGCTGCCGCGGCTCACGGACGGGGGCTACGATCTCGTGCTGGTCGACGCGGACGCCCTCTCCTACCCCTTCTATTTGGACGAGGCGCGGCGGCTTCTGCGCCCGAACGGCCTGGTGGTCTTCCACAACGCGATGGCGGGCTCCCCCGAACCCGACGGCCCCCTGCGCGCACCCGACCCCGGAGAGACGGCGGTACGCGAGGTGATCCGGCTGGTGCGCGAGGACGAGAGCCTGGTCGCGCTCCTGCTACCGGTGGGCTCGGGGCTGCTCGCGGCGATCCGTTCCTGACCCGCAGGGACCAGGGGAAACCCGGAGGATCAGGGCACGAGGGTTCGCGGCGGCGGCCCGACCCACAGGGGTCGGAGAACAGGTACGGACCGGGTTCGGCGAAAACCCCGCGGGGCGGCGGTCCGGTCCGCTAGGTTACGGGCCGATCCCCGACAGATCCCTGAACGGAAGGCCCCCGATGAGTGCAGAGCCCACCCGGATCCGGCGTGTGGAACCCAGCGACGAGGCCTCGCTGAACGCCTGGTTCGAGGTCCTGAACCGTGCCCTGGAATTCGGCGAGGAGGATCCGCTCCCGCCGCTGGAGGAGATGCGCGGGCTCCTGGCCGGGGAGGAACCCGGCCTCCACGCGCTGGGCCTGGTCTCCGAGGAGGACGGCACGGCCGTGGGCGCGCTGCTCGTGGAGTGCGACGAGAGCGGGTCCGACACGATCGAGGCCGACATCGCCGTCCTGCCCGAGTCGCGGCGCCGCGGCCACGGCACCGCACTGCTGCGCGCGGCAGGCACGATCGCCGCCGAACTGGGCCGCACCACCCTGGAGGGCGAGGTCTCCGCAGGACCGGGCTCGGACCTGGACTCCACCCCCGGCGTCGCCTTCGCGCGCGCCCACGGGTTCGAGCCGGTGCGCACCCAGGACCTCTACGTGCTCGACCTGCCGCTGCCGGGTGCGGTGGAGGCTCTGCTGAAGGAGCGCACGCGCCCGACCGGGGACGACGGCCCCGAGATCACCGGCTGGGTGGACGTCTGCCCCGAGGAGTACGCGGAATCCTGCGCACACCTTCGGCAGAGCCTGGACGGGGACGCCGGCCGCGCGTTCACGGTGGAGGACTACCTCGCGCAGGCGTACGCGGCCGACGCAGCGCGGGCCGAGGACGGGGTCGGGTTCCTGGCCTCCGCGGCGATCGACGCCGACGGAACCGTGGTGGGCCTGTGCGAGGTCGTCCTGCTGCCCGACGACGTGTCCGCGGACCAGTCGGGGATGCTCGTACGGCCGGATCACCGGGAACGCGGCATCGGCAGTCGGTTGTGGCTGCGTACCCTCACCGAGCTGTCCCGGCTGCACCCCGAGCGCAGCCGGGTGCGCACTTGGGCAGCTCCGGAGGGGACCGAGGCCGGCGAGGCCGTCACCGAACTGGGGTTCCGGCCGGTCGAACGGGGCATCGCACTCAGGGGGCCGGCGCCCTCGGCCTGAACCGCTGCTACGGCCGCCCCGTCGGCAGGTACCGACGGGGCGGTCGGGGTTCGCGGCTGCGTCGCTGCTACTCGGAGGCGAGCCAGCGCAGCAGTGTGCGGGTGGTGAAGGCGGTACCGCCCTTGCTCAGCAGACCGGACTCCGCCATGGAACGGCCGGGCCCTGCGATGTCCAGGTGGGCCCAGGGCAGCCCGCCGGTGAATTCGCGCAGGAACAACGCGGCATCGGTCGCGCCGGCCGGGCCGAAATCGGTGCCCCTGGTGCCGATGTTGGCCAGGTCGGCCACCCGGGACCGTGTGGTCTCCGCGTACTCCTCGGTCAGCGGCATACGCCAGAGCGGTTCGCCGGAGTCCTTCGAGGCCTGCTCGAGCTCTGCGGCAAGGGTGTCGTCGGTGCTGTAGAGCGCGCCGATGCCGGTACCCAGTGCGAGCTTGGCCGCGCCGGTGAGGGTGGCGACGTCCACGACGAGGTCCGGCTCCAGCTCGGTGGTCGCGTACCCCATGGCGTCGGCCAGGACGAGGCGGCCCTCGGCGTCGCTGTTGAGCACCTCGACGGTCTGCCCGGTGTAAGTGGTCAGCACGTCGCCGATGCGGGTTGCGTCACCGGAGAAGGAGTTCTCCGCGAGCGCGAGCAGTCCGGTCACCCGCACGCTGCTGCCCACGGCCCGCAGCGCCGACAGCACGCCCAGCACGATCGCCGAGCCGCTCATGTCGGTCTTCATGAGCTTCATGTTGTCGTTCGGCTTCAGCGACAGGCCGCCGGTGTCGAACGTGATGCCCTTGCCGACCAGCGCCACGTGAGCCGTGGGGTTCTCGGGCACGTAGGAGAGCTCGACCAGGCGCGGCGGACGCGCGGAGGCCTGCCCGACGCCGAGGATGGCGCCGAACCCGGCGTCGCGCAGCTCCTCCTCGTCCCACACCCGCACGGTCAGGCCGCCGTCGCGCGCGACCTCGCCGGCGCGCTCAGCCATCCACTCGGGGGTCTTGGTGCTCGAGGGCGTGTTGATGAGGTCGCGCGCCAGGGACGTGGCCGCGGCCAGGCGGGTCCCGCGCTCGACGGCGTCGGCGGAGACGTCGCCGACCAGGTCGATCGCGGGCGCGGGGCGCTTGCTCCCGGGCGTCTCACCGGATTTGAGGGTGAAGGTGTAGGACGCCAGCAGGGCACCCTCGGCGAAGGCGGTGGCGGACTCGGGGGAGAGTTCCGGCCACGCCAGCGCCACACGCTCCTTGCCGCGTGCTGCGCGCGCGATCGCGGCCCCGGCCTTCCGGAGGTCGTCGGGCGCGCCCGATCCGACCCCCAGAAGTGCCAGACGGGCCAGTCCGGCCTCGCGCCGGACCGGGAACTGGGAGAGTTCACCGGCGCCGCCGGTGAGCGCGTAGTGCTCGATCAGATCGGTGAGCGGAGCCGGGAGGACCGCGGTGAGACCGCCGTCGACGGTCCCGGAGGGGGAGCCGTCCTCCTTCGACACGGGCAGAACCAGCAGGTCCGCGGGGGATTCGGCGAGGGTGCCCGGTACCGGGCTGATCTCCGTGGCGAATGGCACAGGCCGCTCACAATCGTTCACTCAGGGTCGAGAGGTGTGTGTACCTCGGGGGTTTCGGGGGATGCGTGCGCGCCGGGTCAGCCGACGACGCCCTTGAGCTCGTCGCGGAGCTGGTTGGCCTCGTCGGGCGTGAGCTCGACGACCAGGCGACCTCCGCCCTCGAGCGGGACGCGCATGATGATGCCGCGGCCCTCCTTGGTGACCTCCATCGGCCCGTCGCTGGTCCTCGGCTTCATGGCCGCCATGCCATACCCCTTTCTGGTGTTCCTCGCGGGTGAGCTCCCACGCCCCCGTGACTCGAGGGACGTGAATCACTCTTCGACCATTATCTCGGACGTTGATCCCCGGATGTGCGCCGGACGACAGCCGGACGGCCACCACGGGCGCCCCACCAACGAAGAATCGTCGATCATCAAGGTTATATCGGCACTGACCGAAACCGGGGAGACGGCAACCGTCGACCCTTCCGGAACAGGGTTCCCAGGGCGTGGTTCCTGCGCGCACGCGTCCTGTTCGGAGCGGGAGCACGGGCGGCCGGGGGCTCCGCCCGAGGGAGCAAGGGGTTACTGATCGAGGGTGCCGGTGGAGACCATGCGGGTGCCTCCGTCGGTGACCGAGGCCCACTCGGCGTCGAGGCCGCCGTCTCCGTCGGGGCGCACGGTCAGCTCCGACTGGTCGACGCAGCGGTCCTGGGGGTCGGAGGTCTCGGTGTAGGCGTAGACCAGCCGGTCGCCCTCGCGGGCGCTGAGCTCGAGCGTGCCCGAGCAGGTGAAGGTGGTCCAGGCGGTGCTCCCGCGCTCGGCCCCCTCCTCGATGCGCACCTGCGCGTCCCACTCGGCGACGGGCTCCCCGTCGGTGTCCACCTGGGCCATCCGGCCCGACCAGGAACCCTCGAAGTCGGTCACGGGCGCTTCGCCGTCGGCAGCGGGCGCAGCGCCCTCGCCGTCCAGGACGAAGGCCCAGAGGGCGTAACCGCCCGCGCCGAGCAGCAGCAGGAGCACCAGCACGACCGCGGCGACCGTGGCCTTGCGGCGTCGCCGGCCGGTGTGCCGGGTCGAGCGCGGCGGCGGCCAGAGGGACATCTGGCGCACGGGCGAGGCGGAGGCGTCCGCGCCGCGCCGGCCGTCGGAGCCCGATTCGAGTTCGGCTGCTGTGTCCATCCTCGCCATCCTCACCGACAGGGTCCCCACCCGTGGACGGGGCGGGGAGACGCATGTACAGCGACCGAGAATAGAGCACACTTTCGCGGCGCATCACCCTCGAACGGCGGGTTCCGTGTGATGCAGGACATACCGGAACGCGGGGCCGACGACCGGCGCAGAGCTCCGATCAGGCCCCGGTGCCCCGGCTCCCGCCGCCTGCCGAGGCCTCCTGCGCCTCGGGGGCGGACCCGGCCGCGGTGTCGGCGGTCTCACCCTCGGAGGAGGTTTCGGACTCGGCAGAACCGTTCTGCGAGCTCTCCTCCGGGTACCCCGGCAGACGCGTTCCGTCGGGACCGGCGGCCTCGGGCACGTAGGAGGGGTCGGCGCGGGACAGGCGCCACTCAAGGTCGGCGATGCGCTCCTCGCGCTCCTTGAGGGTGCCGGTCAGGCGAACCAGGAGCTCGTCGACCGCACGCACGTGGTAACCCCACAGGGACAACGGCACCATGAGGCGGCTGAGCTCGGAGGCGCGCACGGGGCGGTCCTCGGGGAGGTCGAGCGGGGGGAAGTCCGCCTCGTACCGGGCGAGCTGGCCGCCCTTGCCGAGCACGACGTAGACGACGCCGACCAGCACGGCGAGCGCGGCCAACCCGATCAGGATCATGATGAAGACAGGCACGGCACCGATCGTGCCACAACCGCCGCTCCCGTAGGGCGGGCGGCAGCGGCCGGCTCAGGAGCCCTGCTGCTCCCGCTCGATGCGGTCGTGCACCCGCTCCATGTCCTTGTGCACGCGCTGGATGAGCTCCACGACCTCCCCGGGGTCGTCGACCTGCTGCACGAGTTCCATGTCGTCCGGCTTGATCAGCCCGTTCTCCAGCAGGGCGCCCTCGATCCACTCGCGCAGGCCGCTCCAGAAATCGGAACCGACCAGCACGACCGGGAACCGGGTGACCTTCTCCGTCTGCACGAGCGTGATCGCCTCGAAGAGTTCGTCGAGGGTCCCGAAACCGCCCGGCAGCACGATGAACGCCTGCGCGTACTTGACGAACATCGTCTTGCGCACGAAGAAGTAGCGGAAGGTCATCCCCACGTCGACGTAGGGGTTGAGGGACTGCTCGAACGGCAGCTCGATACCGAGGCCGACCGAACGCCCGCCGCCCTGCTGGGCGCCCTTGTTCGCGGCCTCCATCATCCCCGGTCCGCCCCCGGTGATGGTCGCGTACCCGGCCGAGGCGAGCCTGCGGCCCACCTCCACGCCCAGGTTGTAGTAGCGCGTTCCCGGCTCGATGCGCGCCGAGCCGAACACGCTCACCGCCGAGGGGAGTTCCGACAGCAGACCGAACCCCTCCACGAACTCCGACTGGATGCGCAGCACCCGCCACGGGTCGGTGTGCACCCAGTCGGTCGGCCCTCTGCGGTCGAGGAGGCGCTGGTCGGTCGTGGTCGTGGGGATCGCGCTGCCCCGGTAGGTGAGCGGACCCGCTCGGCGAATGTGCTCTTCTTCCGTCATGGGGTAAAGCTATCCGGCACCGTGGCGGTCACACTCTGCACTCGGGTGAATCCTGCGGCAACAAAGGACTGCCCGGTCGTCGCAGCTCAGTTGCCGCCCCGGAGCCAGGCGAGCATGCGGGCCTCGGCATCGGCGATCTTGGCGGTCTCGGCGTACTCGTCACGGGTGTGGGCGAGCATGGGGTCGCCGGGGCCGTAGTTGACGGCCGGAACGCCCAGACCGGAGAAGAGGGAGACGTCGGTCCAACCGAGCTTGGCGCGGGCCCGGCCCTCGCCCACGGCGTCGACGAACGCGGCCGCGGAGGGGTCGTCCAGGCCGGGGCGGGCGGGCGCGGCGGCGTCGACGACGGTGATCTCGAAACCGTCGAAGACCTCGCGCAGGTGTGCTTCGGCCTCCTCCACCGACAGGTCGGGCGCGAAGCGGTAGTTCACGGCGATCACGCACTCGTCGGGGATGACGTTGCCGGCGACACCGCCCCGCACGGAGACGGCGTTGAGGCCCTCGTGGAACTGGAGCGCCTCGACGACGGGGTTGCGGGGCGTGTAGGCGCGCAAGCGGTCGAGGATCTCCCCGGCCTTGTGGACGGCGTTCTCCCCCATCCAGGAGCGGGCGCTGTGGGAACGCTTGCCGTGTGCGGCGACCTCCACGCGCATCGTGCCCTGGCAGCCGCCCTCGATCATGCCGTCGGTGGGCTCCATGAGAATCGCGAAGTCGCCCGCCAGCCACTCGGGGTGGTTGCGCGACAAACGCAGGAGCCCGTTTCGGGAGGCGTCGACCTCCTCGTTGTCGTAGAAGACGTAGGTCACGTCGTGGACCGGCTCGGTGACCTCCTGGGCGAGGCGGAGCTGCACGGCCACGCCGGCCTTCATGTCGGAGGAGCCGCATCCGTACAGGCGGGCGCCCCCNCGTTGTCGACGACCGGCACGGTGTCGATGTGGCCGGCGACGACGACCCGGCGGTCGCGGCCCAGGTCGGTGCGGGCCACAAGGGCATCGCCGTCCCGGTGCACGCTGAGGTGGTCCAGCTCCCGCAGCCGGGCCTCGATCAGATCGGCGAGGGCGCGCTCGTCCCCACTCTCCGAACGCACGTCGACGAGGGCTCCGGTGAGGTCCACCGCGTCCGAGGTCAGGTCCAGCATGCTCGCGCCCGCTTTCGTTGAGGGTCTGGTGTCGTGGCTCGCCGAACCACGATAGGACGACGGGGCACCCCCTCACGCTCGGCGAAGGGATGCCCCGTCGGTGGCGCGGACCGGCCGCACCTGGGTCCTACGGTGCGTCAGGCGTTGACGCCGTGCTCGCGCAGGAGGTTGTTCAGGGCGAGCTTGTCGTGGTCCTGGCCCTCCTCGAGGCGCTTGAGCACCAGCAGCACCGGCATGCCGAACTCGCCTCCGGGGAAGCTCTTGTTCCGGTTGGCGGTCACGCAGACCGACCGGGCCGGGGCCTCGCCGCGGGGGAGCTCCTCGCCGGTCTCGGCGTCGAAGACACGCGTGGAGGAGGTGAGGATCGTACCGGCGCCGAGCTTGGCGCCGGTGCGCACGCGGGCGCCCTCGACGACCATGCTGCGGGAGCCGAGGAAGGCCTCGTCCTCGATGATCACCGGCGAGGCCTGCGGGGGCTCGAGGACGCCGCCGACGCCGACGCCGCCGGACAAATGGACGTTCTCGCCGACCTGGGCGCAGGAACCGACGGTCGCCCAGGTGTCGACCATGGTGCCGGAGCCGACGTGGGCGCCGATGTTGGTGAAGGACGGCATGAGGACCACGCCGGGGGCCAGGAAGGCGCCCCAGCGGGCGATGGCGCCGGGCACCACGCGCACGCCGTCGAAGCGGGTCTTCAGCGGCACGCGGTCGTGGTGGTAGAAGTCGCCGACCTGCGACTCCTTCATGTCCAGGACCTTGAAGCCGAGCAGGATGGAGCGCTTGGCGCGCTCGTCGACGACGACCTCGTCGGTGGAGGGGTCGACGAAGGCGACGCGGGCCTTGCCCTCGTCGATCATGTCGATCGCGCCGGTGATGATCTCCCGCGCTTCGGTGTGGCCGGGAGTGAGTTCGGGACGCTGCTCCCAGAGCTCATCGATCCGGTCGGGCAGCGGGCTGGTGTACGAGCTGGTCATGTGCCACACGTTAACGGACTACCCCGAGTGGCGGGCCACACCCCCGGCACGGAAAGGCCCACAGTGCCCGGGTCCCCTCTACTGCCCGGTGGGGCCGACTAGAATGCGGGCCCGGCGCCGCGTGCGCCGCGCGGCCCGCCCGGCCCCCGAACGTGCGGAGCAGGCCGCACCGTCCTGCTTCCGACCCCTTGGGGCGTCCGTGCCCAGTAAGCGCCGTAGAGTCTCTGCCTTCGTCAAGATCCTGTTCAGCGTCACGCTCGTGTGCGGCCTGTTGGTCGCGGCGGGGTACTACGTGCTGACCACGGTCGAGCCGTTGGACACGCAGGAGCCCGAGCCTGGTTGCAGCCTGGAACTGTCCCAGGGCTCCTACGACATGCGGGTCTCGCAAGCCGCCAACGCCGCGACGGTGGGCGGTGTCGCCTTCAGCCGGGACCTGCCGCCCGAGGCCGTGACCGTGGCGTACGCGACGGTCTGGCAGGAGTCGACCTTCCACAACGTGGAGTACGGCGACCGCGACTCGGTGGGCCTGTTCCAGCAGCGCCCGTCGCAGGAGTGGGGCGACGCCGACGAGATCCTCGACCCGGTCTTCTCGAGCCGGGCCTTCTACGACACCCTGGCCGAGGTCGAGGGCTGGCAGGGCATCCCGGTGCACGAGGCCGCGCAGGAGGTGCAGCGGAGCGCCGACGGATGGGCCTACGACCAGCACGAACAGCTCTCCGAGCAGATGGCGGCGGCCTTCGGCGGCGCCGACGGCGCGGCGGTCACCTGCTGGTACGACGAGCAGCGGTTGGCCGACCTCGAGGCCGCGGAGGCAGACCCCGAGGGTGCGCGCGAGGAGATGGCGCGGGTCTTCGGTTCCGACCCCGGTGCGCTGCCCGCAGACCACGACCCCGCCACCGGGGACCTCGGCTGGGCGATGGCGATGTGGGCGGTCACGCACGCCGAGGAGTACGGGCTGACCTCAGTGGGCTACGACGGCCACCGGTGGACCGCCACGGACGGGGTCGACGGCGCCGAGGCCTGGGAGCGCGACGGCTCCGACACCGGCGGTCAGATCTCCCTGAACTGACCTGCAGGACCGACCGGAACGCAGCGCGGGTTCAGCCCCGGCCGAGCACCTCCTCGACGGCGTCGGCCGCCGCCCNACCCGCTCGCGCACGTACGGGTCCTCGGCGGTGTCCTCCACGGCGGCCCACAGGTGGTCGGCGGTGAGGCGGTCGGGGTCGAGGCGGCGGCCCAGACCCAGCTCGGCGATCCGGTCGGCGTTGGCGCGCTGCTCTGCCATCTGGGGGAGCGCGATCAGGGGCACCCCGTGGGCGAGGCCCTCCATGGTCCCGCCCATGCCGGCGTGGGTGACGAAGGCACGGGCGTGACGGAGCACCGCCAGTTGCGGCACCTGTGCATGGACCTCGACGTTGGGCGGGACCTCCCCCAGGACCCCGGGCTCGGTCTCCCCCACCGCCATGACCACGTGCCAGGGGCGTTCGGCGGCCGACTCCAGGACCGCACGGTAGAGGTCGGGGCGGTCGTTGTAGGCAGTGCCGAGGGAGACGAGCACGACCGGGCCGGCGCCCTCAGGCGGTTCCCAGAGGTCCTGGAACGCACGGCCGGTCAGTACGGGGCCGACGAAGCGGTGGCCGGTGAACGTCTCCCCTGCCGGCTGGAAGGCCCGGGGAAGCGTCACCAGGCGTTCGGCTGCGCTCGTGCCCTGGAAGAAGGCACCGACGTCGGTCATCCCCTGCGCACGCACGTACCGTCCGGTGCGGAGCAGCACCCGCCAAAGGCGCGGGCTGAGCGGGTTCAGACGGACGTAGGACTTCATCGACCAGTGCCGGTTGCCCACGAAGTTCGGCCAGGTCTCCACCGAGGGCACACCCCAGCGGTGGGCGAGGATCCGCCCCCACCAGGCGAGCGTGCCGTCGTGCACCACCGCATCGGGCGGGTCGAGGCCGTCGAGCTGGTCGACCGCGGCGCGGGTCTCCTCCAGCAGCATCCCCATCGCGCGCACGAGCTCGCGCCCGTGCATCTGCGGAACGTCCTCGTCGGAGTCCTCCCACGTGGAGGTGGTCGGAATGTACTCGGCCCCGGTCGCGGCGATGCGGTCGGCGAAGGGACGGGGCGCGGCGTACCGCACCCGGTGCCCGCGGGCCACCAGCTCGGCCGCGATGCCCAGAGTCAGGTTGACGTGCCCGGCGCCCAGCGGCCCCAGGAAGAGGAGGTCGGCCATGGGCCGAACCTACTCCCCGGGGCCGGCACGCACAGGGAGACCAGGGGCCGGTCCGGTTCAGGCCAGGCGGGCGGCGGCCTCGGCGACGCGCTCGTCGGTGGCGGTGAAGGCGACCCGCACGTGGCCGGCCCCGGCCCGCCCGTAGAAGTCGCCAGGCGCCACGATGACGCCGCGCTCGGCCAGGTGCTCGACCGCGCCCCAGGCGTCCAGGTCCGGGTGGCTCGCCCAGAGGTACAGGCCGGCCTCGGAGTGCTCGACCTTCCAGCCCGCACCCTCGAACGCCGAGCGCAGGCGCGTGCGGCGGGCCCGGTAGCGCTCCTTCTGTTCCTCGGCGTGGGCGTCGTCGTCCAGAGCTGCCTTCATCGCTGCCTGCACGGGGGCGGGCACGATCATGCCGGAGTGCTTACGCACCTCCAGCAGTTCCTTGACCAGTGCCGGGTCACCTGCCAGGAACGCGGCCCGGTACCCGGCGAGGTTGGAGCGCTTGGACAGCGAGTGCAGGGCGAGCAGGTTCTCGTGTGAGTCACCGCACACGTCCGGGTGCAGGATCGAGACCGGCTCGGTGCCGTCCCAACCGAGGTCGAGGTAGCACTCGTCGGAGGCGACGATCACACCACGCTCACGGGCCCACCGAACGACCTTGCGCAGATGGTCCACGCCCAGCACACGCCCGGTCGGGTTGCTCGGGGAGTTCACCCACACCATCGACACCGGGGCCGGCCCCAGCGAGGCGAGCCCGTCGGCGGCGACCGGGGTGGCCCCGGAAAGGCGCACGCCCACGTCGTAGGTCGGATAGGCCAGCTCGGGGTGGACGACCGTGTCGCCCTCCCCCAGGCCCAGGAGCGTGGGCAGCCAGGCGACCGTCTCCTTGGAACCGATGGTGGGCAGAACCGCGCCCTCGGCCACAGCCACACCGTGGCGTCGGGACAGCCAGTCCTCGATGGACGAACGCAGTTCCGGCGTCCCCCAGGTCTGCGGGTACCCGGGCGAGTCCGCGGCTCCGGCGAGCGCCTGTCGGAGCGTCTCCGGCACCGGGTCGACCGGGGTGCCCACGGACAGGTCGACGAGACCGTCGGCGTGGGCGGCCGCGGTGCGTTTGTACGGGGCCAGGCGGTCCCACGGGAAGGTCGGGAGCCGGTCGGCCAACGGTCGCCGCTCACCCATCGCTGATCACTCCATCCGATTCCGGTCCGGCCGCTGCGGCCGGGGCACAGGGCACGAACAAGAGTCGCGCCGACCCCGTCGAGGGGCCGGCGCGACACACGTGCTCACACGTGCTCGGGACACCCTCTGCGCCATGGGGATGCCCCGGACGGACGGCCCCTTCTCGGGCCGCACGCCCTCCGTTCTTCTGCCGCAGGGTCAGGCCTGCGGAGGCAGCTTCGCGACGATCGGGTGGTCGCTGTCGATCTTCCCGACCTTCGAGGCCCCGCCCGGGGAGCCCAGGTCGTCGAAGAAATCGACGTTGGCCTTGTAGAACTCCGACCACTGGTCGGGCAGGTCGTCCTCGTAGTAGATGGCCTCGACCGGGCAAACGGGCTCACACGCACCGCAGTCAACGCACTCGTCCGGGTGGATATAGAGCATGCGCTCGCCCTCGTAGATGCAGTCCACGGGGCACTCGTCAATGCACGCCTTGTCCAGTACATCAACACAGGGCTGCGCGATGACGTAGGTCACGTCGTACTCCTTGTCTCACCCCCGCGATCCCACGGGGGAGGCGGGGACCTTCGGATCACCGGAACGTCGGGGCGGCTTGCGGGCGCCACCCCTGCCGGGGTCCGTAAGCGATTGGCACAGATGTCGTACTCCTAGTATGGCTTCGGAGAATACTCGAAGCACAATCGGGGGCGCGTTACATGCACTTCTCCGGACGCCTCGTCCACCGGATCGGGCCACACGACGTCGGTGAGCGGGTCTCTGTGCGTATCCGCACGCCCGACGGGAGCTTCAGCGATATCGTCGGTGTGGTGGAGTCCTGGGAGCGGGGCATCCTCACACTCCGTCGCCGGGACGATTCCGTGGCCGAGGTCGCGGAGGAGACGATCGCGGCCAGCCGCATCGTCCCGCGCACGCCCCCGAAACGCCGGAAGCGCCCCTGACCCGTCAGGCATTCTTCCTGCCCCCGCGGGGTAGGAGAGCCTCAGCCCCGCGGGCGGACCCCTGCTCACCGCCCCGGGCGTCCACATCGAGCTCCGCGCCCCGCCGCGACCCCGCGCGGCCCGGGCGCCAGTCACGCGGGGAGGTGGTGAGCGCTCGTGCGCGAAGCGGTGGCGTCCGCACTGGCCGAGTTGGCGCAACGGGACGAGCGGGCTGCCGAAATGGCGGGGGGGGGNCCTCGTCCCCGAACGGGACCTGGAACGCCTCACCCAGCACTCGGTCCAGCGTTTCTGCTGGTACGAGCTGCCGGTGCGCTTCCAGAACAGCCACGACGACCAGCTCTTCGCCGCGCGTTCCCTCGGCAACCTCTTCTCGCTGCTACAGCTCTACCAGTACGCGCACATCTGTCAGGCGCCCGAGACGCTCACCCTGTTGGCGGTCTACCGTGACGACCACGAGGCCGGCGTGGCCATGTACGAGCGGCTCATGTGGGAATCGGGCGTGGAACCGCCCGACCTGCCCGAACTGACCTGGGGCACCGCCGTGGGCGATGCCGAACTCCGGGCCCGGGCCGAGACCGCGGCCTCGCTGGAACTGGCCATCTCCCTGCGCGACATCCGTCCAGGCAAACGCGGGTGGCGTCCTGCGCAGGAACACTTCGCGCGTTCGTTCCTCACCCAGCCGGACGGGCACGGCCTGAGCCACCTGGACCGGGTGCGCGAGGAGCGGGTGCGCGCCTGGCTCAACTCCACGGCCCACCCCCACCGCCAGCGGTTGTGGCCCCTGGTCGGCCAGATCATCGCCGGGACCGACGTCCCGCGTACCGCCGACGCCGTGCTGGCGCCGTTGCAACGCCTGCTGGACCTGGCGGCGGACGGAATCCCGCTGACCCAGATCGGCTACATCTCACCCAGCGTGGTGCGGCAGATGTGCGAGGACTTCGGCTGGCGCACCACCCCGAGCCCACCCCGAAGTGAGACCGACGTCACCCAGCTGATCGCGCTCCACCAGGTGCAGCGGGGCATGCGGGCGGTACGGCGTTCCGGTCGGCGCCTGGTGCTGACACGGCGCGGGCGGAGGCTGCGGGAGGACCCCGAGTCGCTGTGGGAGGCCGCGGCCGAGACCCTGTGCCGCACCGGAGGGCTGGAGCAGGCCGCGGCGGAGACGCTCCTCGGGCTGCTGTTGACCCGGACCCCCCAGGGCAGCGGGTCGCACGCCCGCCGCGCGGAACCGGACGTCGAGGCCGCCGAACGGGTGCTCACCGAGACCGGGTGGCGGGCGGTCGAACCCCCCACCGGCCGGCACGCGGCCGCGCACCGGCGCACCGCGGAGACCGCCTCCGACCAGGTACGGGCGATGGTGATGTCCACCGGTTGGCTGCTGGAGGCGCTCAACCTGGTGACGGAGGAGGACGCGACCGGGCGCCGGGAGCTGACCACCCCCGGCCGGGCCTTCGCGATCGCGTGCCTGCACAAGTCCGCGGTGGCCCCGCGAGCGGTGGTCTGACACTCACCCGGACCCGCTGACGAGGGGTCGCGAGCAGGGCCTACTCTGGTGCGCGGATCCACCCGCGACCAGCAGGAGCACCATGCCCACGCCCGACAAGCCCGACGCGCCCGAGGACCTGTGGGAGAGGATGCCCGACGACGCCGCGAACGTCCCGGATCCGGACGTGGTGAAGGACGCTGACGGGGCCCCGGAGACTCAGGAGGCCGCGACCGAGACCGAGGACGCTGGTTCCGGGGCCGGGGAGCCCGGAGCGGCCGGGGAGCCCGAGGCTGCTGAGGCCCCGGAGGCGCGCGAGGGCACCGGCACGGACGGGTCCGGCGAGCCCGTCGAGGCCCCGCGCGGCTCGGCGGTGGACTTCATCCCCAGCCCCGTGTTCCTGCTCCTGCTCGGCCTGGGCGGGTTCGCCCTATGGCTGTCCTGGACCGCAGTCGAGCTGGACTGGGCGGCCGATGACACCGAAGTCACCCCGCTGATCCCACCGCTGATGGTCCTCATCGGGTGGTTGCTCTCCACGGCCGTGCACGAGTTCGCACACGCGCTCACGGCCCATCTCGCCGGTGACCGGTCCCTTCGCGGCTCGGGGTACCTGCGCCTGAACCCCTTCGCCTTCCGGGAGGCCTTCAGCGGAACGGTGCTCCCGGTCCTCTACCTCGGTGTGGGCGGGTTCGGCATGAACGGGCCCGCCGGCTACGTCGACTGGGATCGGATCCCGACCCGGGGCCGGCGTGTGGCGGTGGCCCTGGCCGGACCGCTCGCGAGCCTGCTGATGGCCGCCGTCTTCGGCTCAGTCGTCACGTACCTGGTGCCCCCGGGCAACGACACCACGAACTGGGCCCTGGCCGTCCTCGCGTTCCTGTGCCTGGCCAACCTGACCTCGGCGCTGGTCAACCTGCTGCCGATCCCCGGCCTGGACATGTTCGAGGCGGTCGCACCGGACCGCCCCTGGGTCCGCAAGGCCCGCACGAACCAGCTGTTCTTCTCGGTGGGGACGTTCGCCGTGCTCGCGCTGCCGGTGATCAACCCCTGGCTGCAGGAGTCGGTGTACGCGCTGCTGGACCTGATCATGCCGAACCCGACCTTCCCCGGGACGGCGTTCCTCGGCGAGCTCCTGTGGCAGTTCTGGGAGACGTGATCCACAAGGGCTGACGGCCGCTGCCGGTCGACCTGGTCAGCGGTCCGTTCCCTGCCCGGCGGGCCCGCATTCCGTCCGTCCCGCGCGCCACGCGGCCCCTTCGGACCGCGTGGCGCGAGTCCTGGATCAGGCCGGCGCGAGGGCCCCCGGGCCCGGATCGTCAGGCGGGGCGGCGGGGCGCGGAGCGCACCACGGCCGCGGCGAGGGCGACCATCGCACCGATGAGGAACGTGTAGTGCACCGGGTCGTCCTGCAGCAGAACGTCGCCACCGGGCAGGTAGCTCGTGGCCGCGAACAGCACCACGGCGTACCCGAGTGCGAACGCCACGGCCGGGGACTGGCGCCGTCCTCCCCAGGCCGCGAGTCGGCACAGGACGTACAGCAGTACCACGTAGGCCACGAGCGCGGCGATCGCCAGCGCGGGCGCGGGCTGGCCGCCGTCCCAGTACCGGGTCAGCCATCCGGCACTGACCGTCGAGGCCGTCCCCAGCACCAGGCCGAGGAGGAACAGGACCACACAGGTGGCTCCCGTCAGCACCGGGGACACAGCGTCCCCGGGGGCCGTCGGACGCTTGCTCTGCTGGGGTTCTTGCGGCTCTGTGGTGGTCACGGGAACCGAGGGTAGGCGGTCACGGCCACCACCCGTCACAGGCCCGCGAAGAGATCCGTCTCGTAGCCGTCGTCGCCGGGGCGCACGGGCGGTCCGAGCAACAGCGTGAAGTGCTCGACCGCGTCCACTTCCTGCGCGATGTCGTTGGAGAGCGCGAACCGCTCGCCGTCCACGGTGATCTGGGTGGTGTGCGCGCGCATGGCCAGCGCCTTCGCCGCCCAGTGGGGGCCGGCGTCGATCCTCGTGGTCACCTGCGCGTCGGGGGTTCCGCGTGCGATGTCGGAGACGCTCTCGGGCGGGGTGAAGGGGCCGGGATCCACGCGCATGCGGTCCACAGTCCCCCGGATCCGCGAGAGCGGCTGGGCGATGGCGTACAGCTTGTCCACCCGCCAGGGTTCCCCGGGCACCGACCGGTCCGCAGCCAGGTCCCAGGCGCGACGGGTCACCCTGTGTGCCTGGATGTGGTCCGGGTGTCCGTACCCGCCGTGCTCGTCGTAGCTCACCAGGACCTGCGGCCGGGCCTCGCGGATCTCGTGCGCGAGCCGGAGCGCGGCCTCCTCGACGTCGGCACCCCAGAAAGCCTGCGGGTGCTCGTTGGTCTCGCCGTCCATCATTCCGGAGTCGCGGTAGTGCCCCTGCCCGCCGAGGAAGCGGTGGTCCCGCACGTTCAGCGCCCGGCAGGCCCGGGAGAGCTCACCGACCCGGTACTCACCGAGGGTGTCGTCGCGGTCGGAGGCCAGGTGCGCGAGGTTCGCGGGGATGACCTCGCCCTCCTCCCCCAGGGTGCAGGTCACCAGCGTGACCTGTGCGCCCTCGGCCGCGTACTTGGCCAGCGTGGCACCGGTGACGATGCTCTCGTCGTCGGGGTGCGCGTGCACCATCATCAGTCGCCTGTCCATCACGCAGCGAACCATACCGTCCGGAACGGGGTTTTCCGGCCCGAAGGGACAACCCGGTCCCCGACCGGAGCCCGCACCGGCCGGAGTCGGCGCCGGCTGCGTATGCGACACAATCGCCGTATGAGTTTTCCTCGCCAACAGGCCCGAACCCAGCGCTTCACCATCGGTGTGCCCCGCGGTTTCCAGGTCTCCCCCGACGGGGACCGTGTGACCTTCCTCCGTTCACGTGACGGTTCCGACCCGGCCACGTGCCTGTGGATGCACGACGCCGAACGCGGCACCACCGAGATCCTGGCCGACCCGCGGGTTCTCGGCGCCGACGACGAGAACCTCCCCCCGGAGGAGCGGGCCCGCCGCGAGCGCCTGCGCGAGCA
>NZ_ANBF01000097.1 GCF_000341025.1 Nocardiopsis salina YIM 90010
GCGCCGTCTTCACCCTGTCCGGCCGCCTGTTCCACGTGGACCTGGCCGGCGACGACCGCGAACCCCGTGAGCTCCCCGCCACCCAGCCGGTCGTGGACCCTCGGGTGAGCCCGGCGGGAGACCGCGTCGCCTACGTCAGCGGCGGTTCACTCAAGGTCGTGGACATCTCCGACGCAGAGCCCGACCACGGCGACCGGGTGGTGGCCTCGCCCGACGGTGAGCACGTCACCTGGGGTCTGGCCGACTTCGTGGCGGCCGAGGAGATGAACCGGTTCCGCGGATTCTGGTGGTCGCCCGACAGCGCCTCCCTGCTGGCCACCCGGGTCGACGAGCGAATGGTCGCCCGCTGGTACGTGGACGACCCGGCCTCCCCCGGGCAGGAGCCGACGGCGCTCCGCTACCCGGCCGCGGGGACCGACAACCCGGACGTGCGCCTGGCCGTGTTCTCCGTGAGCTCCGCCGCACACCATCGCGCCGAGGGCGAGCCGGCCCCGTCGTGGATCGAGTGGGACCGCGAGGCCCTGCCCTACGTCCCGACCGCCGGCTGGACGAGCGGCCCGGACGGCACCCCCACGGTCGTCTTCACCGGCCAGAGCCGCGACCAACGCAACCTCACCCTGTTCTCCGCCGACCCGGCCACCGGTCTGGTCGCCGAGGCCCGCACCGAGACCGACGACGTGTGGGTCGAGCTCATGCCGGGCGTGCCCGACCACACGTCCTCCGGCGCCCTGGTGTGGATCGGCCGCGACCACGAGACCGGCGGCGAGCGGCGGGTGTACGTGGGCGTGGACCCGGTCAGCCCCGCGGGCGTGTACGTGCGCGGCGTGGTGAGCGTGGACGGGGAGCGGATCCTGTACTCGGGTTCGCCGGAGGGCCGCCCCGGCGACGTGTCCCTGTGGCTGGTCGACCTGGAGAGCGGCCTGTCCGCCCCGGTCGAGCTCCCCGACGCCGACACCCCCGAGGACGCCGCCCACGGGGGTCTGCGCGCCGGCCGGCTGCGCGGGGACACCCTCGTACTGCAGCACCGGTCGATGGACCGCACCGGCGTCCGGACGCTGATCGTGCGCCACGCGAGCACGGAGACCCGGCGCACCCACACCGAGATCGAGAGTTTCGCGCAGACCCCGGAGCTGCCCGAGCCGCGCGTGAAGTTCTGGCGCGCCGGGGAACGCAGTATCCCGAGCGCCCTGGTGCTGCCGTCCTGGTACTCGGAGGGCGACGACCCGCTGCCTGTCCTGGTCGCCCCCTACGGCGGACCGCACGCCCAGCGGGTGCTGAACGCGCGCGGTGCGTTCTCGGGTTCGCAGTGGTTCGCCGAGCAGGGCTTCGCGGTGCTCATCGCCGACGGCCGCGGGACCCCGGGTGTGGACGTGGAGTGGGAGCAGGCCGTGCACCTGGACCTGGCCGCTCCCGTGTTGGAGGACCAGGTCACCGCGTTGGAGGACGCCGCCGAACGCTTCGGCTGCCTCGACACCTCGCGCGTCGGGATCCAGGGATGGTCCTTCGGCGGGTATCTGGCCACGCTCGCGGTGCTGCGCCGCCCCGACGTGTTCCACGCCGCCGTCGCCGGCGCCCCCGTCATCGACTGGGAGCTGTACGACACCCACTACACCGAGCGCTACCTGGGCACGCCCGAGGGCGAGCCGAAGGCCTACGAGCGCAGTTCCCTGCTGGCCGACGCCGGTGACCTGGAGCGTCCGGTGATGTTCGTGCACGGGCTCTCCGACGACAACGTGGTCTTCGCGCACACCCAGCGCATGTCGTCGGCGCTGCTGGCCGCCGGGCGCCCGCACACGGTGCTGCCGCTGTCGGGGGTGACGCACTCGCCGTCGGACCCGACCGTGGCGGAGAACCTGTTGCTGCTGCAGGTGGAGTTTCTCAAGGAATGCCTGGGCGTGGAGGGCGATCAGGAGGCCTGACCCGCCACACGCCGGCCGGGCTTCCCAGCGCGGGTGCCCGGCCGGTCCGGCCCCGGCTCAGTCGGTCCCCGGATCCGCCCTGTCCTCGATCTCCGACTCGTCGGGGATCTCGATCTCCACAGGCGCGCCGAAGACCATGAAGTCGATGTTGTAGCTGTTCACGAGATCGCCGTCACTCTCGGAGTGCCCGCCCTCGACGGTCTCCTCCACCCTCATGGCCAGCGGGTACCCGGCCTCGGAGACCCACACGTCCACCTCGGCCCTGCGGTCTCCGGTGTCCTCGTCCACCCCCGGGTGCAGCCAGAAACCGCCCGTGGCCGTGCCCCTGTACCGGTGTCCCTCGCGCACGTCCAGCTCCTCGGCGTCCGGCGCCTGACCCGGCATCTCGTCCAGGGAGACGGCGACCTCGGGGACCTGGTCCGTGCCCTCGTAGCCGAACTCGGCGTCATCGGCGGCCAACGCCTCCAGGGCCGCCAGCTCGTACTCCCACTCGTGCAGCGGGTTGTCGACGGCGTCCTCGTCATTGACCGGGTGGTACTCGCGCTCCTGTTCCCCGGTGAAGGTGTCGTTGCGCTCGGAGACCCCGACGACCTCCTCCAGGTGGGTCCCGTGCGCCAGATGTCCGCCCCCGCCGGGGCCCAGCATGCTCAGGCTCAGGAAGGCCCGCTCCGGGTCCTCCGTGTACCAGTAGTAGTAGGGGGTGTTGTCGCCGGGGTTGTTGGAGAACCGGAAGGACGCGGCGATGAAGCTCTCGGCCCCGCGCGCGGTCTCCGCCGCTTCCTCGAAGACACCGGCGGACTCCTCGGGGTCCCGCGTGACCTGTGGTTCCTCGGGTTCGTCGGAGCCTTCGGCCCCGTCCTGCCCGTTCTCGGCCGCGGCGTCCTCGTCCCCGCCCGGGACCGCGGCGGTGTCCACGAACAGCCAGACCGCCAGGAGCCCGACCACCGTGCCGGCGGCGACCACACCCGTCGTCCCGATCGCCCACGCACGTCCCCGGCTGCGCACGCGCTTGACCGGCGGTTCCTCGACCCCGTCCCACTCCTGTGCCAAAAGGGCCGGGACGACCTCGGTGGGCGCGTCCGGCACGGGCCCGGACGGGACCCGTGTGTGCCGCCAGCGGTCCGTGAGTTCGGCCAGCGCCTGCTCGGCCGTAGGGCGCTGTGCAGGATCCTTCGACAGGCCGTACCGCACCAGCTGTTCCGCGTCGCCGGAGAGCCCGGTGAGCTCGGGCTCCTCGGTCTGTGTCCGGTGCGAGACGGCCTCCACCGGCCCGCGCCCGAAGGGTTCGCGTCCGGTCGCCGCGTACGCGACCATCGCCGCCCACGCGAACATGTCGGAGGCGGGGGTGGCCACGTCGCCGCCGTACAGCTCCGGCGCCATCCACCCGGGCGTCCCCAGCAGGCCGCCGGTGCTGGTCAGGACCGTGCCGTCCGTTGCCCGGGCGATGCCGAAGTCGAGCACTTTCGGGCCGTCCGGGGACAGGATCACGTTGCCCGGTTTGAGGTCGCGGTGCACCACCCCGGTCCCGTGGACGGCGACCAGGGCCTCGGCCATACCGGTGGCGAACGCGGTCAGCATCCCGCCGGTGAGCGGGCCGTTCCGTGACACGTGCGCACGCAGCGTCAGGCCGGGCACGTAGTCGGTCGCCAGCCAGGGTGTCTCGGACTCCAGGTCCGAGCCGAGGAATGCGGGCGTGCAGGAGGCGCGCACCCGCGAGACCAGGTCGACCTCGCGGGCGAAACGGGACCGGAACTCGTCGTCGGCCGCGAACTGCGGGTGCACCACCTTGACCGCAGCACACGTCCCGTCCACGCCGAGCCCCGCGTAGACCGCACCCATGCCGCCCGCGCCGATGCGCCCGAGCACCCTGTAGGGGCCCAGTGCCTCGGGGTCGCCCTCCCCCAGCGGTTTGAGATCGGCCGGAACGTGCTTGCGGTCGAAGGGGACCGCCGGCTGGTTGTTCATTCGTCTGTCCTTGTTCGGTCCTGCGTGGGGCTCGTCAGCGGCCGTAGAGGTCGGGGAGCTCGTGGTCGTGTTCCAGGCGGTCCTCGGTGCCGGAGACCGACCGCGGCAGGTAGTGGAACGGAACGCCCTCACGGTCGCCCTGGGCTGTGAAGCCGAAACCGGTCTCGGACGGGCGGTCCGGCGAGAGCAGCGCCAGACCGCCGGAGCCCAGGCGCTCGACCTCCAACTCGGTGCCTTCGGAGGCCGGGGGGTCGGGCTGCTCGGCCCAGACGAAGTCGCTCTCCCTCACCTCCAGCTCCCCGAAGTCGAGCAGGTACTCGAAGTCCAGCCAGAAGAGTGAATTCGAGGGCTCCGCGCTCTGCACGATGCGCAGGACATCGAGACCCTCGCCGCCGCCGTCGGCGGGTTCGATGCGGCGGACGACGGCGAGGGGCTCGTCGGGGTCCGGCACGAGGGTCACCTCGCCGTTCTCGAAGAGGTCCTGGTACTCGGCCGGAGCGTCGTCGACATCGTGCTCCACGCGGTCGGCCTCGGCATCGGCCTCGTCCTCGGAGCCGGTCCCGGACCCGTCCCCCGCGTCCGAGGCGCCCCCGTTGTCGTCCGTCCCGTCGGCGCCGTCGGAACCGCCGGAACCGTCCCCGCCTGCCGCGAAGGGTTCCCCGGACTCCCCCGACGGTTCGGTGCCCGGGACCAGCGGCATGGATCCCGGGCCGTCCCCGGCCCACGCACCGATCCCGAGCGAGGCCGCGAGGGTGATCGCCAGTGCGCCCGCCCCGGCCGCGAGCCCGCGGCGGTGACGGCGCACCCAGGACTCCCGCGGGGGCGCGTGCGCGACCCACAGGTCGACCCCGGTCCCGACCCCGCCCGGGGTGTGAGGGGCGCGCGGTCCCGGCCAGGCCTGCCCCATGACGAGGGTGACGTCGACCCACCCGCTGGGGGACACCGCCGGGGCGGCCTCGTCCGGCACGAGCACGGCGAGTTCCCTCATCAGTTCGTCGGCGCGAGGTCGGCGGCCGGGGTCCTTGTCCAGCGCACGTTCCATGATCAGGACGAGCGCCCCGGGGACACCGTCGAGGTCGGGGCGGCCGTCGAGGACCCGCGTGACCACGGACTCGGTGCTGCCCGCCCCGAAGGGTTCGCGCCCGGTCGCGGCGTGGGCGACCAAGCACGCCCAGGTGAAGACGTCGGAGAAGCCGGTGGCGCCGTCGCCCCGGTACTGCTCGGGCGCGATCCAGCCCGGGGTTCCGACGACGCCCCCGGTGTGGGTCAAAGCGGTCTCATCGGCGGCCCGGGCGATGCCGAAGTCCAGCACCTTCGGGCCGGTCGGCGACAGGATCACGTTGCCGGGCTTGAGGTCGCGGTGCACGACCCCGGCGGAGTGGATCGCGGCCAGTGCCTCGGCGGCGCCCAGCGCGAAGAGGGTCAGCTCGGGGCCCCGAAGCGGACCTCCTTCCCGCAGGCGCTCGGACAGCGTGGGACCGGACACGTACTCGGTCGCCAGCCACGGCACCTCCGCGTCGGGGCCGCACCCCACGAACCGGGGCACGGACGCCGCCTGCACCCGCCGCACCATCGCTACCTCGCGGGCGAACCGGGTCCGGAACTCGCCGTCGGAGGCGAAGATCCGGTGCACGGTCTTGACCGCCACACGCCGGTCGGCGTCGTCCAGCGCCGCGTACACCACACCCATGCCCCCGGACCCCAACCGCCCCACCAGACGGAACGGGCCCACCCGGCGCGGGTCACCAGCACCGAGGGGCTGCACGCCGGGCGGCAGGGGCGGGGGCGCAGGGGCGATGCCGGGTGCGGGGGAAGGGGGGATCATGCGGAACCGTTCTGTCACGGGGGTCGGCATCATCAGCGTACGACGGGGCGCTAGAGGCCCGGCCTATCGGGGGAGATCTCCCCCCTCCGAGGGAACGACGCGTTCGCGCGGCGTTCGGTTCGGGGCTCTACGGGGTCTCCTCGACCTCCGGCACGACCTCCACACCCGGGGACTCCGGCTCCGGGGGCTCCCCGGCCTCCGACTCGTCGGGAAACCGCGGTACCGGCCCACACCAGCGGGTGCGGGCCGCGTCGGACCCGCCGGGCAGCCGGGCGGACACACCCCTCCACTCGGTCGCCAAGAGCGCCGGCACGGCCTCGGTGGGCTGTTCGGCCGCGACCGGCCGGACACGGGTCGCGTTCCAGCCCTCGGTCAGCTCGGCCAGGGCCTGCTCCGCGGTCGGACCGCGCGCCGGTCGGTGCGCCCGAACAGTCGGACGTACCCGCGGCGCGATCGGTTCACCACCCCGCCCCATGCCCGGCCCACCCCGGGTCGGGGGCGTGCGACGGGGGTTCTAGCCTGGGCGTATGCGTTCGTATGCGGCGCCGCTAGCCTTCGCGGCCGATGTCCTGTGTGTGCTCGTCTTCGTCGTGGTCGGCAAGATCGACCACGAGACCGGGACAGCGGTCGCCGCGGTCGCGGGCACCGCGTGGCCGTTCCTGGGCGGGCTGGTCCTGGGATGGGTGGTCACCCTTGCCTGGCGCACCCCTGGCCGGATCTGGCCATCGGGCGTGTTCGTCTGGGCGGTCACGGTGGCGGGCGGCATGGTGTTGCGCCTGCTCACAGGTGAGGGAGCCCCGATGAGCTTCGTCGTGGTGACCGCCTCGTTCCTCGCCGCGACTCTCCTCGGCTGGCGAGGGATCGCATACCTGGTCTCCCGCAGGCGCCACAAGAGCGCGGTTTCCGGGCAGACTGGGGTGAGCTGACACCCCCGGCCCCTGGAGAAGACCGTGTCCGACCCGGCAGGCATCGCCATCGTCACCGCCCTGGCCACCGGCGCCGTCCAGAAGATCAGCGAGACGGCGACCGACAACACCATCGCCTCCTTCAAGGACCTGTGCAAGCGGGTCTTCGCACGCTTCCGCGAGACACCCGGGGCGCAGGAGGCCCTCGACGAGGCGCGCGTGGAGAGCGACGACCCCGCCGCCCTGGAGAAGGTCGCCGTCCATCTGCAGGTCGCCGAGCAGGAGGACCCGGAGATCGCCCGCCTCGTGGCCGAACTCCGCCGCGCCGCCGAGGCCGGGAGCGGCGGGTCGGTCACCAACACCATCAACGGCAACGTCTCCGGCAACGCCAAGGTCGTACAGACCCAGGACATCAACGGTGACGTACGGCTCTGAGCTGTCCGTAAGCTGGATGTGATGAACGAACGACCCGCACCCGGGAGTGAGCCGACCTCCGCGGCCAACGGTGAGGACGAGGCGCGGGAGGTCGGCGTGGGCCCGTGGGTCGGCCCCTGGCCGGAAGGCGACCACTACGACCCCGAACTCCTGGCACAGGGCGACCGCCGCAACGTCCTCGACCGGTACCGGTACTGGCGGCGGGAGGCGATCGTGGCCGACCTCGACAACGTGCGCCACCCCTTTCACATCGCTGTGGAGAACTGGTCGCACGACTTCAACATCGGCTCCGTGGTGCGCACCGCGAACGCGTTCAACTGCGCGGGTGTGCACATCGTCGGCCGTCGGCGTTGGAACAAGCGCGGTGCGATGGTCACCGACCGCTACCAGCACGTGCACCACCACCCCGACACCTCGGCCCTGCTCGAGTGGGCGCACGAACGCGGGATCCCGCTGGTGGGCGTGGACAACCTCCCGGGCGCCGTACCGCTCGAGAGCCACCCCCTGCCCCGGTCGGTCGTGCTCGTGTTCGGTCAGGAGGGGCCAGGGCTGTCGGAGGAGGCCCGCCGCGACTGCGAGGCGGTACTCTCCATCGCCCAGTTCGGCTCCACCCGCTCGATCAACGCCGGTGCGGCCGCGGCCATCGCCATGCACGCTTGGGTGCGCGCACACGTGTTCGACCAGCCCGTCGATGGCCCGACCTTGCGCACGGAGCACACGGAGTACCCGACTTTGTCGTGAAACGCCTGCTCGGGTGACACACGTGACTGCTGTGACACCCTCGTGATCTAGGATGGGCGCGTCCACCCCCGAACCGGAGAGGCCCGTATGAGCACCGCCGTGTCCGCGTCCGCCCGCCCCGCCACGACCGACGACGTGAGTTCGGTGGCCCGAGTCCTGAGCCGGGCGACCCACGGTGATCCGCTCTTCGCATGGCTGTTCCCCGACGAGCAGACCCGCATGGCCAAGATCCGCCGCTTCTACGCCATGGCCGCGGGCTTCGGCTACGTCCCCCACGGCGACACCCGCGTCACCGAGTCGGCCGGATCCACCGCCGGCAGGCCCGTCGTCCGGGCCGCGGCCCTGTGGGCACCGCCGGAGAGCAACCCGGAGGGCCCGCTCGTCTCGGTCCGCCTGTGGCCCCACTGGGGACCCCTGCTGGGGCGCGGGCGCATCAGCCCGTTCGTGCGGGTCTTCGCGGAGTGGAAGCTGGCCGCCCCGCAGGAGCCCCACCTCTACCTCGCCGCCCTGGGTGTGGACCCCGCCGTGGCCGGAACCGGCGTCGGGGGCACCCTGCTCTCCGAAGGGCTCGACCGCGCCGACGGCCAGGGGCTGCCGGTCTTCACGCAGACGATGGACGACAAGGCGATCGGGTTCTACGAGCGTTTCGGCTTCGAGGTGATCCGTGAGGTCGACCACCTGGAGGGTGGCACCACGCACTTCCTCCGGCGCGGGTGAGCTGCAAGGACGTCCGGGCCCGGACGATCGCGCACGAACAGCGACCACACCGCTCTGACCTGGGCTGATCTAACATGAAGGGCACGATCCCCACTCCAGAGAGGTGCCGTTCATGAGCCCCGCAGCGCCGACCCGCACCGTACGTTCGGCGACCATGGAGGACGTACCCGGTGTGGCCAGGGCCCTCGGCCGCGCCTTCTGGGACGACCCCCTGTACCAGTGGCTGTTCCCGGATGTCATCACACGCCGGGCCCGCGTCGTGCGTTTCCACGCGGTCTACGCCGGTTTCGCCTATGTTCCGCACGGCATCGTCGACGTGGCCGAGGACCTCGTGGATCCGCCGCCGCGCCCGGTCGTGCGTGGGGCCGCCTGGTGGGACGCCCCGGGCCACGAGGCCGAGTCACGCCCCTCGTTCCTGCTGCGCAGCCTGCCGCACCTGGTCGGGATGGTCGGCGCGTCCCGCCTGCCCGAGGTGTCCCGCTTCTTCGCGCGTGTGGGCGAGGCGCGCCCCGTCGAGCCGCACTGGTACCTCGCGGCCGTGGGCGCCGACCCGATCACGCAGGGCACCGGTGTGGGTTCCGCGCTCATGCGCAGCGGCCTGGAACGCGCCGACACCGACGGGCTTCCCGTCCACCTGGAGACGATGAACGCGGACAACCTCGACTTCTACGAGCGCTACGGGTTCCGCGTCACCAAGGTGATGGACGAGACCGGGACCCCGACCACCTACAGCATGCTCCGTCCTGCCGGCTCCTGATACGCCGAACATGGCGAAGGGCCGCGTCGCCGCGGCCGGACCGCACACATGCACCCGCGCCTTCCGGGCCCGAGTTCCGTGTGGCTGTACGACCCGAGGAACTCGAGTGCGGTCGGGACCGAACACGCGGAACGGGCCGCACCCCTGGGGGTGCGGCCCGTCCGTGCGACCGGGGTCGGGACCCTGGGGGCCTGTTTGGCGAACACCGATCACCTGCTGCGCGGCGCCCCAGCGGCACTCTCGCNCGGGCCGACTCCTTCTTCGGCC
>NZ_ANBF01000098.1 GCF_000341025.1 Nocardiopsis salina YIM 90010
CTGCGACAGCACCACTGGCTGCGCCCACCCGTCACCCACCACCGCCCTCGACGGACGCCTGGCGGCGCAGTAGCCGGCCGGAGCAACGGAAGGCGTCCACCGAACAGACCCTAGCCGACGCCCTTGCTGAGCGAACCGAGCAGGTCGGTGTTCAGCTGGGAGATCGTGTCAAGCGGGATGCCCTTCGGGCAGACCGCGGCGCACTCACCGATGTTGGTGCAGCCGCCGAAGTCCTCCTCGTCCTGCTGGTTCACCATCTGCACCACACGGGCGGCCCGCTCGGGCTGGCCCTGCGGGAGCATGCCCAGGTGCGTGACCTTGGCGGCGGTGAACAGCATGCTGGACGCGTTCGGGCAGGCCGCGACGCAGGCGCCGCAGCCGATGCAGGTCGCGGCGTCGAACGCGCGGTCGGCGTCCGGCTTCGGGATCGGGTTGGCGTGGGCGTCCGGTGCGGTACCCGTCGGGGCACTGATGTAGCCGCCCGCCTGGATGATGCGGTCGAACGCGCCGCGGTCCACGACCAGGTCCTTGACGACCGGGAACGCGCTGGCCCGCCACGGCTCGACGGTGATCGTGTCGCCGTCGTTGAAGCTGCGCATGTGCAGCTGGCAGGTGGTCGTACGCTCCGGACCGTGCGCCTCGCCGTCGATCACGACACCACAGGCGCCGCAGATGCCCTCGCGGCAGTCGTGGTCGAACGCGACCGGCTCCTCCCCCTCCAGGGTGAGCTTCTCGTTGAGAACGTCGAGCATCTCCAAGAAGGACATGTCGGGCGAGACGTCCGTGAGCTTGTAGGTGACCATCCGGCCCTCGTCGTCACGGCCCTTCTGGCGCCATACGCGCAGAGTGATGTTCACTTGTAGCTCCGCTGCTTCATCTCGACGTACTCGTACTCCAGGTCTTCCTTGTGGAGCACGGGCTTGCTGTCATCGCCGCCGAACTCCCAGGCCGCGACGTAGGCGAACTCGTCGTCGTGGCGGAGCGCCTCGCCGTCCTCGGTCTGGCTCTCGGCGCGGAAGTGGCCGCCGCAGGACTCACGGCGGTGCAGGGCGTCGATGCACATGAGCTCGCCCAGTTCCAGGAAGTCGACCACACGGCCGGCCTTCTCCAGGGCCTGGTTGAGCTCGTCGTTGGTGCCGAGCACCTTGACGTCGCGCCAGAACTCCCGGCGCAGGTCACGGATGAGCTCGATGGCCTTGCGCAGCCCCTCCTCGGTGCGCTCCATGCCGCAGTACTCCCACATGATGTGGCCGAGCTCCTTGTGGAAGGAGTCGACGGTACGGGAGCCCTGGATCGACAGGAGCTTGTCGATGCGGGAGGTGACCTCTTCCTTGGCGACCTGCGCGTCCGGGTGGCTCTCGTCGAGCTTCTCGAACGGGCCGTCGGCAAGGTAGTCGTTGATGGTGTTCGGCAGGACGAAGTAACCGTCCGCCAGACCCTGCATCAGCGCGCTGGCGCCCAGGCGGTTGGCGCCGTGGTCGGAGAAGTTGGCCTCACCGGTCACGAACAGGCCCGGGATGGAGCTCTGCAGGTCGTAGTCGACCCACAGCCCGCCCATGGTGTAGTGCACGGCCGGGTAGATGCGCATCGGAACCTCGTACGGGTTCTCACCGGTGATGCGCTGGTACATGTCGAAGAGGTTGCCGTACTTGGCCTCGACGGCGTCGCGGCCCATGCGCTCGATGGCGTCGGCGAAGTCCAGGTACACACCCAGACCGCTGGAACCGACACCGCGGCCCTCGTCGCACACGTTCTTGGCGGCGCGGGAAGCGATGTCGCGCGGCACGAGGTTGCCGAAGGCCGGGTACTTGCGCTCCAGGTAGTAGTCGCGCTCGTCCTCGGGGATCTCGCGCGGGTCGCGCTTGTCGCCGTGTTCCTTGGGAACCCAGATGCGGCCGTCGTTGCGCAGCGACTCGCTCATCAGGGTCAGCTTGGACTGGTAGTCGCCGCTGACCGGGATGCAGGTCGGGTGGATCTGCGTGTAGCACGGGTTCGCGAAGTGGGCGCCCTTGCGGTGCGCACGCCACGTCGCGGTGACGTTGCTGCCCATGGCGTTGGTGGACAGGAAGAAGACGTTCCCGTAGCCACCGGTGGCCAGGACGACGGCGTCGGCGAAGTGCGTCTCGATCTCACCGGTGAGCATGTCGCGCACGATCACACCGCGGGCCTTGCCGTCGGAGATGATGAGCTCGAGCATCTCGTGCCGGGTGTTCATCTGGACACTGCCGGCGGCGATCTGGCGCTCCAGGGCCTGGTAAGCGCCGATCAGCAGCTGCTGACCCGTCTGGCCGCGCGCGTAGAAGGTACGCGAGACCTGCACACCGCCGAAGGAGCGGTTGTCGAGCAGACCGCCGTACTCACGCGCGAAGGGCACACCCTGGGCGACGCACTGGTCGATGATCTCGACACTGGTCTGGGCGAGGCGGTACACGTTCGACTCGCGCGAACGGAAGTCGCCGCCCTTGACGGTGTCGTAGAACAGCCGGTGGATGCTGTCGCCGTCGTTGCGGTAGTTCTTCGCCGCGTTGATACCGCCCTGCGCGGCGATGGAGTGCGCGCGCCGGGGGCTGTCCTGGTAGCAGAACGAGGTGACGTTGTAGCCGGCCTCGCCCATGGTCGCGGCAGCGGCGGCACCGGCCAGACCGGTCCCGACGATGATGACGGAGAGCTTGCGCCGGTTCGCGGGGTTGACCAGCTTGGCCGAGAAACGGCGCTTGTCCCAGCGCTCGTTGATCGGCCCTTCAGGGGCCTTCTCGTCCCGGATCGGGGCGCCCTCGATGTAAAGGTCGTTCTCAGACAATTAACCCACCAGTCCAAAGGTGACCGCCAGCGGCGGGAGCAGGAAGCCGACCGTCAAGATCAGCGCGATGCCCAGCGCGACAGCGTTGATCTTGCCCTGGCGACTGGCCTTGTTGAGGCCCAGCGTCGCCATACCGCTCCAGATGCCGTGCCGCAGGTGGAAGCCCACGGCGATGACGGCGGCGACGTAGAAGAGCGTCACGTACCAGAACTCGGGCTGGAAGCCGTTGAGGAGCCGCTCGTAGGGGCTGTCGGAAGCGCCGCCCGGCGCGATGACGTTCACCGTCAGGTGCAGGATGTGGAAGATGACGAAGAGCGCGATCAGCACGCCGCCCCACCTCATGGTGTAGGACGAGTAGGTGCGCTGCACTCGCTTCGTCACCGCGTAACGCTGCGTGCGGGCCTTGCGTGCGCGGATCGTCAGGACCGCCGCGGAGTAGATGTGGATCAGGACGCTCGCCAGAAGGACGATGCGGAAGACCCACAGGAATCCGCTCTCGGGCAGCAACGGGTAACCCAGCTCGCGGAGGCCCTGGGCATAGCCGTCGAAGGCCTCCTGGCCCGAGAAGACTTTCAGGTTGCCGTACATGTGCGCGATCAAATACAGCACGAGGACCGCACCGGTGACAGCCATCGCTGACTTGAGCGCCACCGTGGACCCGTAGGCCGTAGACCGCTTCTTGGTCAAGGTACTGTTCGCCACAGCCTGCCACTTTAAATTCGAGTTAAGACCGACGTCCAAGTCATCAGGACCCTGGTGTCCATAGCCGTAGGCTATGGAGCATGCAGTTCCAACAGCTCTCGTACTTCGTCGCTGTGGCCCGCACGCGCCATTTCACCCGCGCAGCCGAGGTTTCACGCGTCGCACAGCCGAGCTTGAGCAAACAGATTCGTGCACTTGAGCGCGAGTTGGGTGCGCCGTTATTCAGTCGTGCCAGGGGGAACATCACACTCACTCCGGCCGGGGAGGCCTTGCTTCCCCTGGCCCAGCGCATGCTGACCGACCTGGAGACCGCCCGGCGCGAGGTCGCGGAGCTGGCCGGCGTCCGCCGCGGACGGGTGCGGCTGGGTGCGACGCCCTCGCTGTGCGCAGGACTGCTCGCCGACGTCCTGGCCGACTTCCACACCCGCTACCCGGGCATCGAGCTGCACGTGGAGGAGAGCGGTTCCCGCGATCTGATCCGGGACCTCGGCCGTGGTGAACTCGACCTGGCACTGATCATCCTGCCCCTGCAGAGCAGCGACCCGGACTTCATCACCACGCCGATCCTGCGGGAGAACCTCGTGGTGGCGAGCTCGATGACGGCCCCCTCTCCCAACGGGCGGGCGTCGATGCGCATCACAGAACTGCGCGAACGCCCGCTGGTGATGTTCCGGCGGGGCTACGACGTGCGCGAGGCGACCCTGCGGGCCTGCCGTGCCGCCGGGTTCGAGCCCGAACTCGCGGTCGAGGGCGGGGAGATGGACGCGGTCCTGCGCTTCGTGGAGGCCGGGTTGGGCCTGGCCGTGGTGCCGAGCATGGTGCTGAAGAGCCGTCCGGGCCTTCGCGGGACCCCGCTGGCGCGTCCGCGGCTCCTGCGCACGGTCGCCCTGGCTCGGCGGAGGGACGTGGAGCCCTCCCATTCGGCGGAGGCCTTCCGGCGCCACCTGAACACCTACCTGTTGGACCTGACCCCGGACGAGCTGGGACCGGACCTGGAGGTGCTCATCTCGGCCGCGGACGCGGGCGCGCCCGAGCGGAGCCGGTTGTCGCTGCCCGACGAGGACACCGACGACGATCTCTGACGAGCCTCGAGCGGCCCACCCACGACCGGAGCGCCCCCTCGACCGGGCCACTGCTGAACACAGTGCCCGCGCCCCGACCGACCGCCACACACGGCACCGCACGACTGTCAACGGTGGCTGATGTCACACTCATTTCCCGAGGTTTTCTCGGAACCCCTGGTGTGACCGTAATCACAGCGTCTTACCGTGGCTTCCTGGATCGATTCGCCAGGAGGTGGAATCCACGGTGACGTCCACGAGCAGCCCGCCCACCGGGCGGGCCCGTATCCCCCGACGAACCCTCCGGACCGATCGCTGGTGGCTCGGCCCCGTGCTCACGACACTGGGGCTGGCCGCCTTCGTCTTCTACGCGACCGCGCGCGTCTTCCAGCAGGACCACTACTGGGTCGGCGAGCACCACTACCTGACCCCGTTCTACTCCCCGTGCCTGGCAGCACAGTGCGTGCCCGAGGCCTCCCTCTTCGGCCGGCTCCCGGTCGAGTTCCCCCCGCTGGTCCCCTACGCGCTGCTCAGCCTGCCGATCCTCCTGCTGTTCCGCGTGACCTGCTACTACTACCGCAAGGCCTACTACCGCTCGATCTGGCAGGCACCCACCGCCTGCGCAGTACAGGAGCCCCACCGCACCTACACCGGCGAGACCCGGCCGCTGATGCTCGGCCAGAACGGCCACCGCTACTTCTTCTACCTCGTGGGTGCCATCACCCTCATCAACACCTGGGACATGGCGGTCCCCTTCTTCCACGGAAGCGACGGCGGCTTCGGCGTGGGGCTGGGCAACCTCATCATGTTCGTCAACGTGCTCATGCTCTGGGGCTACACCCTCGGATGCCACTCCTGCCGCCACGTGATGGGCGGCAGGCTCAAGAGCTTCGGCAAACGTCCCGTCCGCTACTGGCTGTGGTCCCGCATCTCGGTGCTCAACAGCCGGCACATGCTGTTCGGCTGGCTCAGCATCGCCACCCTGATGACCACCGACTTCTACATCTCGCTCGTGGCGAGCGGGACCATCACCGACCTACGCCTCTTCAACTGACACACCGGGCCCGCACCCGAGTCCACGGAAGAAAGGCACACATGCCCCCCACACCCGAGGCCGACATCACCCGGTACCGCTACGACGTAGTGGTGATCGGTGCGGGCGGAGCCGGGCTCCGCGCCGCGATCGCCGCACGCGAGCAGGGAAAACGCACCGCCGTCATCTCCAAGTCGCTCTTCGGCAAGGCCCACACCGTCATGGCGGAGGGCGGCGCGGCGGCGGCCCTGGGCAACACCAACGCCGACGACACCTGGCACACCCACTTCCGCGACACGATCCGCGGCGGCAAGTTCCTCAACGACCCGCGCATGGCCGAACTGCACGCCCGCGAGGCCCCCGAGCGGATCCTCGAACTCGAGTACTGGGGTGCGCTGTTCGACCGCACCGGCGACGGACGCATCAGCCAGCGCAACTTCGGCGGACACGAGTACCCGCGCCTGGCCCATGTCGGCGACCGCACCGGACTGGAGATGATCCGGACCCTGCAACAGAGGGTCGTGGCCCTGCAACAGGCCGACGCCGCCGAGCTCAGCGACCCCGACGCCATGTTGCGGATCTTCGCCGAGACGGCCGTGACCGAGCTGGTCACCGACGAGACCGGGGCGATCGCCGGTGCGTTCGGGTACCGGCGCGTCGACGGCGGGTTCGTGCTGTTCGAGGCGCCCTCGGTCGTGCTGGCCACCGGCGGTATCGGCAAGGCCTTCAGCACCACGTCCAACTCCTGGGAGTACACCGGCGACGGGCACGCGCTGGCCCTGCGCGCCGGGGCCTCGCTCGTCAACATGGAATTCGTGCAGTTCCACCCGACCGGGATGGTCTGGCCGCCGTCGGTGCGCGGCATCCTCGTCACCGAATCGGTGCGCGGCGACGGCGGGGTGCTGCGCAACTCCGAGGGCGAACGGTTCATGTTCGGTTACGTTCCGGACGTCTTCCGCTCCCAGTACGCCGAGACCGGGGCCGAGGCGGACGGATGGTACGAGGATCCTGCGAACAACCGCCGCCCGCCGGAACTGTTGCCCCGTGACGAGGTCGCCCGCGCCATCAACACCGAGGTCAAGGAGGGCCGGGGATCGCCGCACGGCGGGGTCTTCCTCGACGTGTCCACGCGGATGCCGGCCGAGGAGATCCACAAGCGCCTGCCGTCGATGCACCACCAGTTCAAGGAGCTGGCCGACGTCGACATCACCGCCGAACCCATGGAGGTCGGCCCGACCTGCCACTACGTCATGGGCGGGGTACGGGTGGAGGCCGAGACGGGTGCCTCCGACGTACCCGGGCTCTTCGCCGCGGGCGAGGTGGCCGGTGGCATGCACGGTTCCAACCGGCTGGGCGGCAACTCGCTGTCCGACCTGCTGGTGTTCGGCCGGCGCGCCGGTCTGGGCGCCGCGGCCCGTGCGGACGACCACCACGGTGCCGGGGTGTCGGGGGAACGCGCTTCGGAGTCGGTCTCCCGTGCACTGGCCCCGCTCAAACAGGGCCGGGGCGTCAACCCCTACACCGTACACACCGAGCTCCAGGAGACCATGAACGACCTGGTCGGGATCGTGCGCAAGGGCCCGGAGATGGAGGAGGCCCTGGAACGCCTCGCGCAGATGCGGGAACGCACCGACATGCTCAGCGCCCCCGGCGACCGGGTGTACAACCCGGGCTGGCACCTGGCGTTGGCGCTGCCGAACATGGTGCTGGTGTCGGAGGCGGTGACCCTCGCGGCCCTGGAACGCACCGAGTCCCGGGGCGGGCACACCCGCGACGACTACCCGGAGATGTCGCCGCAGTGGCGGCAGGTCAACCTCGCCGCGCGCCACGGCGACGACGGGGTGTCGCTGACCACGCGGCCGCTGTCCGGGATCCCGTCCGAGCTGCTCGCGCTCTTCGACGACGACGAACTCGCCAAGTACCTCACCGAGGAGGAGCTGTCATGACCGAACGCACCTTCCGCGTGTGGCGCGGTTCCGGGGAGAACGGGGAACTCACCGACTACACGGTCGAGGTCAACGAGGGCGAGGTGGTGCTCGACGTGCTCCACCGGCTCCAGGCCACCCAGGTCCCGGACCTGGCCGTGCGGTGGAACTGCAAGGCCGGCAAGTGCGGCTCGTGCTCGGTGGAGATCAACGGGATGCCGCGGCTGTCGTGCATGACCCGCATGAGCGTGTTCGCACCCGACCAGACCGTCACCGTCACCCCGATGCGGACCTTCCCGGTCGTGCGGGACCTGGTCTGCGACGTCTCGTACAACTACGAGAAGGCCCGCGAGATCCCGGCGTTCACCCCGGGCCCGAAGACCTCGCCCGGGGACTTCCGGATGCAGCAGGAGGACGTGGAACGCTCACAGGAGTTCCGCAAGTGCATCGAGTGCTTCCTGTGCAACAACGTGTGCCACGTGATCCGCGACCACGAGGAGAACAAGGAGCACTTCTCCGGGCCGCGGTACCTCATGCGCGTGGCCGAGCTGGAGATGCACCCGGAGGACACCGCCGACCGGAGGCAAATCGCCCAGGACGAGTTCGGCATGGGGTACTGCAACATCACCAAGTGCTGCACGGAGGTGTGCCCCGAGGGCATCCGGATCACCGACAACGCGCTGATCCCCCTCAAGGAGCGGGTGGCCGACCGCAAGTACGACCCGCTGGTGTGGCTGGGCAACACGATCGGGCGGCGGCCGAAGGACACCCCGATCGTGCCCAACACCCGGCGCCCCGCCGAGGAGGAGTGACCCGGACCCCGCCTGTCGGTGGGCCGGGGTAGCGTCGTGGCGCCCGGTCGAGGTTCCGGCCCGGCCGGGCTCGAGCAGGGCGGCGCGACAGGGGGACAGGGGCCATGGCCGAGGACACCAGTTTCAAGCGGCACTTCGACGGCGCGTCCGCGCGGCAGCTGGGTGAGCGCATCCGTGTGGTCCACCCGGGCTTCGACGTGGAGGGGTACGCCGCCGAGGTCGCCTCCCGGGTGGGTCCGCTGGAGCTCAAGGACCGGGTGCTGGTGATGGCCGAGGGGCTGCGCGACCGGCTCCCTCAGGACTACGACGAAGCGGTCGGGATCCTCGTGGAGTCCCTGCACCTGCGGCTCGGGGACGACGAGGACACCTTCCACGACCGCTACCTGCTCATGCCCGTGGCCCGGTTCGTGGAGGAGTACGGAACCGACCACCCGCAGGCCTCGTTCCCGGCCCTGGTCGGGATCACCAAACGCCACACCAGCGAGTTCGCGGTCCGCCCGTTCGTCCGTCGCCACCCCGGGGCGACCATGGCACTCATGCGTGCCAGTGCCCTGGACCCGGACGAGCACGTGCGCCGGTTCGCGAGCGAGGGGATCCGGCCCCGGTTGCCATGGGCCTCCCACCTGGCGGAGTTCATCGCCGACCCGTCCCCGGTGCTGGAGGTCCTGGAACCGCTGCGCAGCGATCCGTCGGCCTACGTGCGCACGTCGGTGGCCAACAACCTCAACGACATCGCGCGCGACCATCCCGACCTCGTGCTGGAGGTGGCCGAACGCTGGACACGGGAGAGTCCCACCCCCGAGACCGGCCGGATCGTCAAGCATGCCCTGCGCACCCTGGTCAAGGAGGGCGACCCGCGGGCGTTGGCGCTGCTCGGCGCGACCGGCGGCGAGCACGTCGTAGCGCAGGGCCTCACGGTGAGCCCGCATGTGCTGGACCTGGGCGGGACCCTCACCCTCGAGGTCGAGCTCACCAACACCGACACTCGGGCACACACGGTCGTGGTGGACCACGTCGTGCACCACGTTCGGGCCAACGGGACCCGCAGACCGAAGGTCTTCAAGTGGACCCGGGTGGAGCTTGCACCCGGCCAAAACCGCACCCTGCGCAAACACCACGCGGTCCGGCCGATCACCACACGCACCTACCACCCCGGGGAGCACCTGGTGGAGGTGCAGGTCAACGGAGTGATCAAGGCGTCGGCCGGGTTCGAACTCCGGGTGTGAGAGCCGACCGGGTCAGAACCCCCGGCTGGCCCACACCTCGAGGTTCTCGGCCGCCTCGGCGATGGTCGTGGACTCACCGTGGCCGGGGTGCACGATGGTTTCGCCGGGCAGGGTGACCAGGTGGTCGCGGATCGAGGCGATGATCCGCGGGAAGTCGGAGAAGGCCTGGCCCGTTGCGCCGGGGCCCCCGGGGAACAGGGTGTCGCCGGTGAAGACCGTCGACAGCTCCGGCGCGTACAGGCACACGCCGCCCGGGGTGTGCCCGGGTGTGTGCAGCACCTGGAGCTCGACATCGCCGGCGCGGAGCATCTCTCCGTGCAGGAGTGGGGCGTCGGGCTCGCGCCCCGGGTGCACGTGGTGCCACAGCTCTGTGTCGTCGGGGTGCAGCAGGATCGGGGAGTCGGTCAGGTCTGCGAGGTCGGCCGCGGCGTTGACGTGATCGCTGTGCCCGTGGGTGCAGACGATCGCCATGAGCTCACGGTCGCCCAGTCCTCGTGCGATCTCCTCGTGGTCGTGCGAAGCATCGATGACCACGGCGCTCTCGTCGTCGCCGACGATCCACACGTTGTTCTCGAGGTCGAACTCGCCGCCCTCGAGACTGATGACACCCGAGGTGCGCAGACGCTCGACAGGGGAAGGGGAGTGCACTCTCTCACCACCAAGACACGTCTTGCGGTCGGACACGGCGTAGGTCGAGCTTATCCCGCCGCACCCCGAGCGGTCGTGCGTGTCGGGTAAGAGCCGCGTTTGACTTTGATTCGGAACCGGCTCTTCCGAAGCGCCCGAACACCACACCTGGCCTGGCTAGATCGTTGATGGGGGTTGTGTCCGAGGGGCGAAGGGGTGAGGTGTTGACTCGGGGGTGGTGGTTCGTCGGAGCCGGGGCCATAACCCGGCCGGGCCTGCACGCAACCCTCGTCGGCGTCTGTTGCTCGTGGGGCTGGATGTGCCTGGTGTCCGGTTCTGGGTCGGGGATCTTGCTACCAGAGCCAATATCGGCG